>CAZUBV010000061.1:0-7936 GCA_964618875.1 uncultured Flavobacteriaceae bacterium | reverse complement strand
CAGGTGGGGGCGGAAAGGGAATGCGCGCGATCTGGTCAGAAGACGAGATGGAGGCCAATTTCAACTCGGCGGTTAAAGAAGCCACTGCAGCTTTCGGAAATGGTGGAATGTATATGGAAAAGCTCATTTTAGAACCGCGCCATATCGAGATCCAAATCGTTGGAGACCAAACAGGTAAAGCCTGTCACTTATCGGAGCGAGATTGTTCTATTCAACGTCGTCACCAAAAGCTTACAGAAGAAACGCCTTCTCCATTTATGACGCCAAAGCTGCGCAAGCAAATGGGCGCTGCAGCAATTAAGGCGGCTGAATACATTGGATACGAAGGAGCTGGAACCGTCGAATTCTTAGTAGACAAGGACAGGAACTTCTATTTCATGGAGATGAACACTCGTATTCAGGTAGAACACCCGATTACCGAACAGGTAATAGATTATGATCTCATCCGCGAGCAAATACTTGTAGCGGCAGGGGTGCCAATTTCAGGCAAAAACTATGAGCCAAAATTACACTCAATAGAATGTCGTATTAATGCCGAAGATCCGTATAACAACTTCAGACCGTCGCCAGGTAAAATCACCACCTTACACATGCCAGGAGGGCACGGGGTACGATTGGATACGCATGTTTACAGCGGGTATACGATCCCTTCTAATTACGATTCAATGATTGCCAAACTAATTACTACTGCGCAAACTAGAGAAGAAGCCATTAGCAAAATGAAGCGCGCGCTAGATGAGTTTGTGATTGAGGGAGTGAAAACAACGATTCCATTCCACCGTCAATTAATGGATCACCCAGATTATATTGCGGGTAACTATACTACAAAGTTTATGGAGTCCTTTGAAATGGCTCCCGAAGTGAAGTAGAACCTTTGTGAATAGTAATAAAAAAACCGCCCTTTTGAGGCGGTTTTTTTATGATTAAAACGAGTATTAACCTTTGATACTAGCGCTTAAGTATTCGCGGTTCATACGAGCGATATTCTCAAGAGAAATTCCTTTCGGACATTCGATTTCGCAAGCCCCAGTATTGGTACAATTACCGAATCCTTCGAGATCCATTTGTTTTACCATATTTAAAACTCGAGTGGTAGCCTCAACACGACCTTGAGGAAGTAGCGCATATTGAGATACTTTTGCTGAGGTAAATAGCATGGCAGAGGCGTTTTTACACGCGGCTACACAAGCCCCACAACCAATACAGGTAGCTGCATTAAATGAAGCGTCGGCCTTGTCTTTTTCGACAGGAATGGCATTCGCGTCAACAGGGCGACCAGAGGTGTTAACTGATATGTAACCACCAGCTTGTTGAATACGATCAAAAGCAGAACGGTCAACCATAAGATCTTTAAGCACTGGAAAGGCCGTAGCTCTGAACGGTTCGATAGTAATACTATCGCCGTCTTTGAAACTTCTCATATGCAGCTGGCAGGTCGTTGTAAGCTTTTGTGGTCCGTGTGGTTTTCCGTTGATTACCATCGAACAGGCTCCGCAAATTCCTTCACGGCAGTCGTGATCAAAAACTACAGGCTCTTTGCCCTGGTTGATAAGACCTTCATTAAGCACATCGAGCATCTCTAAAAAAGACATGTCTTCGCTTATATTGTCAAGATCGTACGATTCAAATTTTCCAGTTGTTTGAGCATTTTTCTGACGCCAAACATTCAAATGAATTTTCATAGCCTTATTTGTAAGATCGTGTTTTCAATTCGATATTTTCATAAACCAATTCTTCTTTGTGAAGAACGGCCTCGCTGGGTTTCCCTGTATACTCCCAGGCAGCCACATAGCGATAGTTTTCGTCATCGCGAAGCGCTTCGCCATCTGGGGTTTGGTATTCTTCTCTGAAGTGACCTCCGCAGGATTCGTTGCGATTAAGCGCATCTACAGCGAATAACTCTCCAAGCTCTAGGAAATCAGCAACTCGGTGTGCTTTTTCAAGCTCGGTATTCATGCCATTTACCTCTCCCGGAACACGTACATTTTTGTAGAAGTCTTCGCGAAGCTCAGCAATTTCTGCTATCGCTTCTTTGAGCTCTTTCTCGTTGCGAGACATTCCGCACTTGTTCCACATGATTTTCCCGAGCTTCTTGTGATAGTAATCTACCGAGTGTGTGCCTGAGCCAGACATGAGCTTCTGAAGACGCTCAGCTACTTCTTTTTCGGCGGCTTCAAACTCAGGTAGGTCGGTTGATATGGCCCCGGTTTGAATGTCGTTAGACAGGTAATCTCCAATGGTGTACGGAAGCACGAAATATCCGTCTGCAAGTCCTTGCATAAGGGCAGAGGCACCAAGTCGGTTTGCACCGTGATCGCTAAAGTTTGCTTCACCCGCAGCATAACAGCCTGGAACAGTCGTCATCAGGTTGTAATCTACCCAAAGTCCTCCCATGGCATAGTGTACTGCCGGGTAAATTTTCATGGGCATTTTGTACGGATTCTCATTAACGATTTTCTCATACATCTGGAAGAGGTTACCGTACTTAGCTTCAACGATTTTCTCTCCAAGATCTCGAATGGTGTTATCGTCGGCATCCTTCATACCCATCGTATTCGCCTTTTCGCGACCGTAGCGCATAATTGCTGAGTCAAAGTCAAGGTAAACCGCTTCACCGGTTTTGTTTACACCATATCCAGCATCACAGCGTTCTTTGGCTGCGCGTGAGGCAACATCTCGTGGTACTAGGTTACCAAAGGCCGGATAGCGACGCTCTAGATAGTAATCTCTATCTTCTTCGGCTAGGTCTGTTGGCTTTAGACGTCCTTCACGAATCGCTTGGGCATCTTCGAGCTTTTTAGGCACCCAAATGCGTCCGTCGTTTCTGAGCGATTCTGACATTAGGGTTAGTTTTGACTGGTGATCACCTGAAACAGGGATACAGGTAGGGTGTATTTGAGTAAAGCAAGGGTTGGCAAAGTACGCTCCTCTGCGGTGCGCTCGCCATGCCGCCATTACATTCGCTCCCATACAATAGGTAGAGAGATAAAATACATTACCGTAACCGCCGGTGGCCAGTACTACAGCATGCGCCGAATGACGCTCGAGCTCGCCTGTAACCAGGTTTCGTGCGATAATCCCTCTTGCTTTTCCGTCTACAAGAACTAGGTCAAGCATCTCGTGGCGGGTGTATGACTTAATTTTTCCTCGCTGGATTTGACGGTTCATTGCCGAGTACGCTCCAAGCAATAATTGCTGTCCGGTTTGACCCTTGGCGTAAAAGGTACGAGACACTTGAACCCCTCCAAAAGAACGGTTGTCAAGTAGTCCGCCGTATTCACGTGCGAAAGGAACACCTTGGGCAACACATTGGTCAATTATATTGGTTGAGACTTCGGCAAGTCGGTGAACATTCGCTTCTCTTGATCGGTAGTCACCTCCTTTAATGGTATCATAAAACAGGCGGTATACCGAGTCTCCATCTCCTTGATAGTTTTTTGCTGCGTTAACTCCTCCCTGTGCAGCTATAGAGTGTGCACGACGAGGTGAGTCTTGATAGCAAAAGGTCTTTACGTTGTATCCTAGTTCAGCTAGAGTAGCCGAAGCAGAGGCTCCGGCAAGACCAGTACCTACCACGATTACATCGATGTTTCTTTTATTCGCTGGGTTTACCAGGTGAATGTCATTTTTGTGTTTGCTCCACTTCTCGGCTAATGGGCCATTCGGAACTTTAGAATCTAGCGTTGCCATAAGATTAGTGTAGTGGATTTAAGAAGTGATATACTGCAATGAAAATAAAACCAGCCGGAACAGCCACCGCGTAGAACTTGGCAAATGCCTGAATCGCTCTTCCGTATTTGTTGTCAAAACCTAGGGTTTGCATCGATGATGCGAAACCGTGATAGAGGTGCATTCCTAAAAGGACGAATGAAGCCGAGTATAGAACGGTTCGGGTTAGATCGAACATCTCGACAGTGAAACCGTAGTAGCGCTCCGTATCAATAGCGTTGCCCTCAACGTATTTGTAAATCATTTCGTGGAGCCAAAAATCGTACATGTGCAGCCCAATGAAGGCAAGTACAACCCCACCTGAGATCAACATATTTCTAGAAAGCCAACTTGCATTGGTGCTTTTAGGACCAACTTTGTATCCAACAGGGCCTCTTGCCTTTCGGTTTTGGATTTCTAGAACAAACCCCATTACAAAATGAAGAATAACTCCTCCGACTAATACCGGCTGTAGCACAAACTGAACGACTGGGTTGTATCCCATAAAATGTGACCAAACATTGTAGAGCTCCTCTGAAAACACAGAAGCTAAATTGATCGCCAAATGAAGTGCTAAAAACGAAATGAGGAATAACCCAGAGAGAGCCATTACCACCTTGCGCAATAAAGAAGAACTAAGCATAAAAAGTCTTGATTTAACGCTAAAAAATTACCGCACAAAGGTACACCCCAACAAGATATTCTACAACGGGTTAGCGTGTTATCAAACATTTGATCGTTATTTTGAACAATTCTTAATAGGCTGTTCAATATTTGGCAAAAAAAAGGGGGCGCGAGCCCCCTTTTCGTTCAACAAAACAGTCAGATTTATTCAATAACAAGAGTCGTACGGGTCTCTGCGGCGTTTGTTTTGAGGTAGAGGGTATACGATCCCTTGGTCAGGTAGTACTCCCCGTTAGCCGCAGCAGCCAACTTTTTTCCTGATTTTTTCTCGAAAGCTTTACGATTAGCATCATCGATGGTTAGATCGTAAGCAAGCTCATTTAACCCACTTGAGGCATCAATTGTTTTTGTGAATACCACAACCCCATTTGAAACGACACTGAATGCAGTAGTGTCAGCCTTATTTTGATACCAAGCGATCGTTGCTTTAGGCGTGAAGGATTCAGAAAAACTCGACCAGCTGCGGCCCCAGCGTCCGGATGATTTTATAGGCTCTAGTTCGAAAGCATGTAGGGGTTTTTGCGTGATATCTGGGGTGAGTTTTTGAAGTTCTTTTATAGAGAGTGTATAAATACTGCGTCCATGAGTTCCTACTACTAACTCTTTGGCCTCGGGCTGAATTTTGAGATCGTGAACGGCTACCGCGGGCATTCCGTTTGAAAGTGATTTCCAGCTTGCTCCCCGGTCTGTGCTGAAATATAGGCCGTGGTCATTTCCTACGAAAAGAAGATTTGGATTCACCGGATCTTCTACAATAACATTGATAGGCTGGTTAGGGAGTTCTGTAGCAATCGAAGTCCAAGAAACTCCATAATCATCACTTACCCATAGATACGGACTAAAGTCATCGTTTCGGTATCCGTTCAGTGCAGCGTATACGCGGCTTTTTTGGTGCGACGATGCCACCACTCTACTTACCCAAAGGTCTTCTGCCACTGAACTAGTGAGTTGCTCTGAGATAAGACTCCAGCTAGCCCCCCCGTCTTTGGTGAGGTGAATAAGTCCGTCATCGCTACCGGTATACATTAGACCAAAATCAAATCGCGATTCACTAAGTGTAGTTAGGGTTCCGTAGGCTACGTTCCCTTTGCGACCCCCTTTGGTGAGGTCAGGAGAAAGAGCCGTCCAGCTTTCGCCCAAATCAAACGAGCGGTGCAGCTTGTTACTTCCTAAATATAGCACGTCAGGGTGATGAGACGAAAGTAAAATAGGTGTTTGCCAGTTAAATCGATAGGGAGCTTCTCCAAGCTCATGTTTAGGAGTGATAGGGGTTCGTTTACCTGATGAGATACGGTAGTAATTACCGAACTGAAATCCTGTAAATACAATTGAGGGGTTTTTACGGTGTACTTCTACTTGCATGCCGTCTCCCCCGAGGAGTTCGGTCCACGGATTGTGTCCTGAGGCTTGCCAGTCGCGGTTTTCACGCGCAAGGTGCGAGGCCTTCCACACGCCATTATCTTGCAGTCCTCCGTAGATGTTATACGGATTTTGATGGTCTATTTGTACCGCGTAAAACTGTCCTACGGCCGGAGAGTTGTTTTTGGTCCAATCCTTCCCGTCGTTGTAGGTAATATTGATTCCGCCATCGTTGCCGTTTATGAGGTGACCTGGGCGTTTTGGGTTAATCCAGAGCGCGTGGTGGTCGGCATGCACATTTTCTTTATCAATCGATTTAAAGGTTTTTCCGCCATCGAGCGATTGTACTAGCGGAACACCAGCTAGGTAAATACGGTTGACATCAGACGGGTCAAGGCGGACTTGAGCGAAGTAGTAACCGTAGCTGTAAAATAGGTCGTCAATGTAGTTTTCGTGCGTTTTATACCAGCTTACTCCCGCATCGTCGGAGCGATACACCTCGGCTCCAATAACTGGAGTATCGAAGAGCATCGCGTTCGCGTCTTCGAGATACAAAGCGATATCAGAAGGTTTTGCAACACCATCACGCACCAGTTGCTTTACGTTTTGTGCCCGATACTTTTCCTGAAACCCATTATTTTTTAGAAACTCATTGAGCGCTTTGTCTTCAAGTTTTAAAAATTGATCTACAGTGAGTGTTTTAAATTCTTCTTTGGTGAGCGCTGCGTTTTTTGAGGCACGAACAGTCGAGCTATTGCGTCTAAACTGACTATCGTGAACCGCGTAAAGGGTGTTTTGATCAAAAACAGCTAATCCGATTCTACCCACACCATCGCCAGTTGGAAACCCGCTTTGAGGCGTGGTGATTAGCGACCAGGAATTTCCCCCGTCGGTACTTTTATAAATACCAGACTCACTGCCACTTCCCTCGAAATTCCACGCCTTTCGGTCGCGTTGCCAGCTCGCGGCATAAAGAGTCGAGAAGTCATCAGTCGCTGCGAGGTCTATGACCCCGGTTTGTTCGCTTATGAAAAGACTTTTTGTCCACGTAAGTCCGCCGTCTTTTGAAATAAAGACTCCACGCTCGCTATTGGGAGTATACAAATGCCCAATTACTCCAACAACAACGTGATTTGGATTTGTTGGATGTACTAAGATGCGTCCAATGTGATGGCTGTCTGAAAGTCCTAGAAACTGCCAATCAGCGCCGTTATTTGTGGTTTTAAAGAGCCCGATACCCGCGTACGAAGAGCGTGATGAGTTATTTTCTCCTGTTCCCACATATAACGTTCGGCTGGGCCAATGCATAGCGATATCTCCAAGATTTTGGGTAGGAGCGTTATCAAAAATTGGGGTAAATGAGGTGCCGTTATCTGCGGTATGCCAGAGTCCGCCGGAGGCATAAGCCACATAAAATTCGGTCGGATCTTCCGGATTTACTTCAATATCGACAACTCGTCCGCTCATCACACTAGGTCCAATTGAGTTAAGTTTAGGCCCAGAAATAGGTTGCTGACCGAACATTCCTAGGGAAATAAGGGAGAGCGCAATTAATACAATTGCACGAAATCTGTTGGTTTTGAGTTGTTGTTTCATAGAATTCCTATTATGTTGTAGTTTTCTGCCATGCTAAAATTAGTTCGGCGCATTAAAGTACATCAAAATCTTCTTGTTTTGGTGGCGGTTGCTCTTCAGGGAGTAGCCTTGGTTCAGGCGCAGTTTACACCTCCAATCGAAAACTATCCACCTGGGAGTTATCGTGCGGACAATCAAAACTGGGCCATAGATCAAGCAGAGAATGGCTTGTTGTTTATTGCCAACCAGTCAAGAATTTTGATTTTTGACGGAAACCGATGGCAGTCAGAGTTTGTTCCTGGCAGTCAGAATGTTCGAAAATTGCGTGTTGTCGGAGATCGTCTTTACGTGGGTGGATCAATGAGTGCGGGTTCGTTTGAGATTACTAGCAAAGGGCTCAATGACTTTAAAACGATACAAGGACTTGAGCAACAAAGCATTGCTGTTGGAGAAGAGTTCTGGGAAATTATCTCTCATCGAGATCAATTGTTTTTTCAGTCCAAAACAGCGATTTACCGAATACAGGATCATCGGGTGGTTGAAAAGAAATCTTTTTTATCTGACCGCCCAGAGGGCTTTGAGGCTGAGCAGATGATTTATTTCTTCGGTT
>CAZUBV010000060.1:0-8083 GCA_964618875.1 uncultured Flavobacteriaceae bacterium | reverse complement strand
CCCTCCTTTTTCAACTAAAACCGTATCGCCAAAATGGAGATCGAGCTTTTCAAGTTGATCCGCATTGTGAAGAGAGGCTCGCTTTACAATTGTCCCTCCAAGCAATACGGGCTCTAAGTTTGCAACAGGTGTCACAGCACCGGTTCTTCCTACTTGAAAATCTACCGTTACTAACCGGGTCGAGACCTCTTCAGCCGGAAATTTGTAGGCAATAGCCCATCTTGGAGCTTTCGCTGTAAACCCTAATTGCTCTTGCAGATTTATTTGATCAACTTTGATCACAATTCCGTCTATTTCATAATCAAGCTCATGACGGTGATCTCTCCAATAATTTATAAACTCATCAATTTCATCTGCAGAATTACAAAGTGCAGTATGGCTTGGAACATAAAAACCCATAGATCGTGCACTTGCCAGCATCGCATACTGTGAATTATATGGATTTTCATCCATTACCATACCGTACAAGAAGCAGTCCAACTTTCGACTAGCAACCTCTTTTGAATCTTGCATTTTAAGTGTTCCAGAAGCCGTGTTCCTAGGGTTCATGAATGCAGGTAAGCCACTGCTGAGTCGTTCTTTGTTCAGACGCTCGAATGAAGATTTTGATAAGATCACCTCTCCACGGACATCAAAATTTTCAGGATAAGAACCCGACAACTGCAGAGGTACAGAAGTAATCGTTCGAATATTATTGGTTATCTCATCTCCCATAACACCGTCCCCACGCGTAACTGCACGAATTAAAGAGCCGTTCTCATAGGTAATGGATACCGATGCGCCATCGTATTTTAATTCACAACAGAATTGAAGAGCTTCCAAATTACTGTTTTCAGACTTTAGTCGTTTTTCTGCGCGCTCTATCCATTCTTTAATTTCAAGAATAGAATAGGAATTATCAAGCGAGTACATAGGAAAGCGATGCTCACTAGTCTCAAATACTTTGGTTACGCCACCACCAACGCGAACCGTTGGGGAATTTGGATCGGCATACTGCGGATATGCCAGTTCTAAATCCCTTAATTCATTTAACAAACGATCAAACTCAATATCGGATATAGTCGGATGATCTTCTATATAATATCTGTGATTATGCTGATTGAGCTCGTGGGTTAACTCTTCAATTCTTTTCTGTACATCCATGGGGTTATTTCATCACCTTAAGCATTCTAAAATTACCTCTAAAATCATCCCGTGGCACACAACTATTGAACGAATCGAATAGAGCTATAGTTTCTTCTTTCAGATATTGATTACATTCTAAATAAAGGGAATGAGCAGTAGATTCTTCAAAAATACGAGCAATCGCCCTGTAAAAAATAAGTGGATCCTCCTCAGGAACGAATAGTGCCGTATGGGGTTCTGCATCGGTTACAATACTACTCATTAATTTTTTCTCTAAAAGTCTGACATAGGGAGGGTTAGAAACTATTATATCAGAATTTAGTTTAAGTAAATTGTTTAGAATATCCCCATTGCGAATCAATACATTGGCTGCATACCGATCGTTATTATATCTAGCAAATTCAAGAGCAGATTCGCTTACATCAATTGCAATAACGGCTGATTTGGGAAGCTCAAGAGCCAAACTTACCGCAATGCATCCACTTCCTGTTCCCAAATCTAATAGGGTAAATGAGTGGTCAACAGACTTCTGATCCTCTATAATCCAACTTACCAGTTCTTCCGTTTCTGGCCTGGGAATCAGCACTCCAGGACCAACCTTAAAAATTCGCCCCATAAACTCAGCACCCCCTACAACGTATTGATAAGGAATACCTGATTGCAATTGCGACAAATAGTGCTGAAAGGAAGTTCGTTCTGTAGCTGAAATTAGTTTCTTTTTATCTGCCAATATAATGGGATAAGCAATGCTGCTATACTCAGCATAACCGTAACGAATAAGCGTTCTTATCTCCTCAATTGAGTATAGCTTACTTAAATTTTCAAAAAACTGATTTTCAAGTTCTTGATAGTTCAAATCTCAAGTATTAAATGAATAGGGCATGAGGTATGGCCTGTTCCGCCCAACGGATAATCTAACGGCTGAAACCCAATTTTTTCGTATAGCGTAATAGCGGATTGCATCTGGGGCAATGTCTCGATATACGCCTTTGTATACCCAGCTTCTGCAGCAGCGCGAATTAGAAACTCTAGAAGCTCCCTTCCTAGCCCTAATCCACGAATCGATTTGTGAAAATACATTTTTTGAATCTCACAAACCGTTTCGGGAGCCCCTGGCAAGTCACCGTATCCGCCTCCACCAAGAATTTCGTCACCCTTAGTTAGTACGTAATAGGCCCTACCTGGCTTTTGATAGTACGAATGCAAATCCAATAAATAGGGATCTGCATAGGCGGTTCCAACTTTTGGAGCCTGCATTTCCTTTAATACCTCGCGAATGAGTAAACCCATTTCTGGATCATCCGCTTTTGAAATAGATCGAATCACAATACTCGACTTATCTGTACTCATTGTAGCGTGCTTTAGCTATTTTTGAGTTGTGAATATACACGAATTCTATATGCGACGAGCACTGCAGCTTGCTCGAAAAAACGAGAATTATGCTCGACCCAATCCAAGTGTAGGTGCGATAATTGTCTATAGGGACCAAATCATCGGCGAAGGTTACACGAGTAATTTTGGTGGAAATCATGCAGAAATTAATGCAATCAACAGTGTGGATGCCAGGCATTTAGAAAAGCTCTCACAAGCCACGCTTTATGTAACTCTTGAACCTTGTGCGCATTTTGGCAAAACCCCTCCTTGCGCGCTCGCTATTGCTAAGCACAATATTCCAAAGGTTGTAGTAGGATATAAAGACCCAAATCCTAAGGTGTCGGGTAAGGGACTTAAACTAATGCATGAGAAGGGAATCGAAGTGTTATATGGTATACTTGAAGAAGAATGTGCCTGGGTGCATCGAAAATTCCTCAGTACTTTTACGGATAATAGACCCTATATCACCTTAAAGTGGGCGGAAACAACCGATCAATTTATTGCCCCAATAAAAGAAAAACAACTACAAGGATCACCCTACCCTATTTCATCGGCTTACTCTAAACAATGGGCGCACAAACTTCGATCCGAACATGGCGGCATTGTCATTGGTGCTGAAACACTGCGAATCGACCAGCCCAGGCTCAACAATCGGCTTTGGGCAGGTCTCGACCCTAGAATTTTTGTTTTAGGTGGAGACGATACCAGTATCCCTGAATTTTGGAATACCTTAAAATCCAAAATTTACTTACTTCAGCAAAACCCGATAAAGCAAAATAGCGGAACTATTACTCGCATTCGTTTGAATTCAAAAAATGAAGCCCTTGATCAGCTATTCGGAATTTGCAAAAACGAAGCAATAGATTCACTTCTTATCGAGGGCGGCAGTAACCTGTTACAACAATTTATCGATCGAGGTCTTTGGAATGAAGCTTTTGTATTTCAATCAAAAACCCTATTACGATCAGGAATAAAGGCACCTGTGATTATGGCTAAAGCCAAGCGTATTTCAACTTCTGGATGCGATAGTTTAAAGTACTATGTCCGAACATAGTTATCAACTTATAGCCGATTTAACTGGTCCTTTTGTTTACAAAGACCGTAATAGTGTTTTTTACGGCTACGCTTTGCCTTTTGAGTCGGATGATCAGCTCAAAAAAATACTAGAAACGCTTAAAATCACTTATCCTAAAGCCAATCATTTCGTGTATGCATACAGAAGGGAACCCATCTCACATAACGAATTTTACACTGACGATGGCGAGCCTAAAAACAGTGCAGGACCTCATGTTCTCGGTCAACTAATTCATAAAAATTTATACTGTTCTGCAGTCATCGTTGCACGAGTATTCGGTGGAACACCGCTCGGTATACCCGGTCTAATTAACGCCTACCGAACAGCAGCAGAAGGCGTCCTATCTGCAGCTTCAATTTCAAGTTATACCCCATCGGATATTGCTCGTCTATCATCGCCATACAATCATCAAAAATGGATCGAAACATTAATTAAAAAACACCAGGTTACTGTGCTCGAGGTTAAATATACCGACCGGATCAACACCCGCATTGCTATACCTCATTCAGAACTCGAAATCTTTGAAATGATGCTGAAAGATGACAAACGGTATGTTGATCTAATTTTCTTCTATGAGTGAGCGCAACTGATCGGGTAATTTTATAGGTTTAAAATTCTTGGAATCGGTGGCTACCAGAGTTACTCTTCCATCAACCAAAACGGTTTCATTTTCAGCTATAATTTGGGTATAAAAAACAACCGAAGCTCCTCCAATTTTTTCAAGAGTAGTAACCACTTTAATGAGCTGGTCGTATCGTGCCGGTGATTGATAATTAACAGTTACATTCACCACGGGTAATAAGACTCCACTTTTCTCTAAAGCAGCATAGTCTAACCCTTTGGATCGAAGCCATTCTACTCTTCCTAACTCAAAGTATGTCAAATAATTGGCATGATAAACCACACCCATTTGATCGGTTTCTTGATACCGCACCCGAACACTAATAGTTTCTGTTTTCAAATCGTTAAATAATATTTAATAATAGATTATCTTGTCGCTCTTTAGTTAGTCGAAAAAAACTAAAAATCAAACAGCGATTTCATTTTTTTTTAACCAAATAAGTAAACATATTTGTGACTCTAAAGTTGAATGCGATTTCAGTAAAATTTTAGACCAATCTAATTTAATCGAAGAATACCAATAAAGCTCGTGAAGATGTCTGCGGAACATGTTTGGAAACAATGTTTGTCCTTTATTCAGGACAACATTCAGCCTCAGGCCTACAAAACATGGTTTGAGCCCATCGTTCCGGTTAAGCTTCAGGATCATGCCTTAAGCATCCAAGTTCCAAGTAAATTCTTTTACGAATGGCTTGAGGATCATTACGTAAAATTATTAAGGGTTGCCTTAAGAAAAGAGTTGGGTGAAAACGCTCGCCTTGTCTACGTGATCAAGATGGAGAACGATGATCACCATACGCACACTGAGCAAATTCCGAGCAAACAAAAAAGTTTCTTTGCTGCACAGGAATTAGATGTCCCGGTAGTATCAAAAGATCCTAGCCTTAAAAACCCATTTGTAATTCCGGGTATTCGGAATATAAAAATTGACGCCCAACTTAATACAGCCTATAGCTTTGACAACTTTTTAGAAGGTGAATCAAATCGGCTTGCGCGCTCTGCAGGGCAAGCGGTAGCTAATAAGCCAGGAGGAACCTCTTTTAATCCGTTACTCGTATTTGGAGGTGTGGGATTGGGAAAAACACACCTGTTACATGCAATAGGTGTTGAAATCAAAGAAAAACATCCAGAGAAAACCGTTTTATATATCTCTGCTGAAAAATTTACTCAACAGTATATAGATTCGGTAAAGAATAATTCCCGAAACGACTTTATTCACTTTTATCAGCTTATAGACGCGCTCCTTATCGATGACGTGCAGTTCTTAGCAGGTAAAAGTGGAACTCAAGATGTCTTTTTCCATATTTTCAATCACCTGCATCAAAACGGCAAACAAGTAGTACTGAGTTCAGATAAAGCTCCTGTCGATATGCAGGATATCGAGCAGCGGTTACTCTCGCGCTTCAAATGGGGCCTATCCGCAGAGCTACAGCAACCCGACTACACTACTAGAGTAGCTATCCTAAGAAACAAACTCTATCTCGACGGAATGAACCTTCCGGAGGAAATTATCGATTATATCGCGCAGAATATTAAATCGAATATCCGAGAGCTTGAAGGAGCTATTATATCATTAATTGCACAAGCCTCTTTCAATAAAAAAGAGGTTACACTGGAGCTCGCTCAACAGGTTGTAGATAAGTTTGTTAAAAACACCAAGAAAGAAGTTTCCATAGATTATATCCAAAAAATGGTTGCGGATTATTTTGAGATGGACCTTGATACGCTTCAATCTAAAACTCGAAAACGTCATATCGTTCAGGCTAGACAACTTGCTATGTATTTCGCCAAAAAATACACAAAAGCTTCTCTAGCGAGTATAGGTTCACAAATTGGAAAACGCGACCATGCAACGGTTCTTCACGCCTGTAGGACGGTTGAAAATCTTGCTGATACTGACAAGCAATTCAAAAAATACATCGAAGACTTAGGTAAAAAGTTTTCTTAAAGGCAACCCCCAATGAATCCAAGTGTTTCCAAGGGTACACTTTATTTAATCCCTGTCCCAATTGGAGATACTGGTAGCGATTACAGTATACCTAGTAAGGTAAAAGAAATTACTTCCAACCTCACTCATTTTGTTGTTGAAAACGAAAAGACAGCTAGAAGAATGATTCGGCTTATCAATCCAAGTGTTGATCAATCAAGCCTCTCCCTTGAAATTCTAGATAAGAATACTTCCGCTTTGCAACTAGAACAGTTACTTGAACCCTGTTTAAACGGTAAACACCTTGGACTCATGTCCGAAGCAGGAGTTCCTGCGGTAGCCGACCCTGGTTCACGCTTAGTTCGGTTTGCACACCAGCAAAAAATTCGCGTAGTTCCACTAGTTGGGCCGTCTTCTATTCTGCTAGCACTTATGGCTGGAGGTTTGAATGGCCAAAGTTTTGCTTTCTCTGGTTATCTACCTATAGACGCCGGGGCGCAGAAGAAATCATTACAGGAACTAGAGCGCAGATCTGCTCAACTCAGTCAAACGCAAATTTTTATGGAAACTCCTTATCGCAATGACAAGGTTATTGAGCTAGCGATTGAAGTTTTACATCCGACTACCTTATTTTCAATTGCCTGCGACCTTAATAGTTCTCAGGAACTAATCATCACCAAAACTGTCAGTGAATGGAAAAAAGAAGGTCTAGTTTCTATTCATAAAAGACCCGCGATTTTCAGCTTGTTAAAAGAATAGCCTAGCGTCTAATATTACGGCTATTGAGCCACTGGGTATAAACAGCCCTTTTCTTATTATGCGCAGAGAGTGTTTCCGAGAAATCGTGATACCCTACCCTCGAAGTATCTGCAACAAAAAATAAATAATTATGTCTTTCGGCGTTAAGAACAGCATCGATCGCTTTTGGATCGGGCATTGTTATTGGACCAACGGGTAGACCGTCAACTTTGTAGGTATTATAAGGACTATCGAGCTTCAAATCTCGATAGAGCACTCTTCGGATAATCGTATCAAAATTAGATGTACTCGATTTAATGGAATACACAACGGTAGGATCAGCTTGAAGGCGCATTCCCTTTTTTAATCGGTTAAGATACACTCCAGCAACCCTAGATTGCTCATCCTCCTTTGGTGATTCTTTAATTACAATAGAAGCAAGGGTATATACTTCAGCGGGTGACAATTTTAATGCGAGTGCTTTTTCACTTCGATTAGCATTCCAAAACGCTCGATATTCTCTGAGCATTCGGTTTCTGAATTGGATTGCCGAAGTATTCCAATACACCTCGTAAGTATTTGGAATGAGCAAACTCATTACATTTTCAGGGCGAAACTGCGTTTGAAATAAAAAGTCGGGATCATAAAAAGCAGCAACCAAATCAGTACTATCCGCTTCAATATATCGACTCACATATCCAAGCACCTCTTCTAATCGATCAAATGGCGCAATTACTAAATCAATTGGGGAATTACTCGATCTAAGAACTGAGATGATTTCATTATTTCCCATTCCCTTTTGCAGAACAAAACGACCAGGTTTTGTATTCGAAAAGTACTTTTTCCGCTCGGCCAGGAATTCAAAACTAGACCGATTTTTAAGCAAAGGATCAAGCGTCTCTAATAACTTTTCTTTTGTAGTTCCTGTTTCAATGAATACCACCTTTTCATCGGCTTCAAACGAAGTATTTGGTGCGCTTACAATCCAATAAAACAACCCTACTGAAAAAAGGCCTAATACAACAATACTTGAGACGATAAACTTAGTGACTTTCATAACTAAAGAACTTTCTGGTATATATATTGATCTTCAAAACCTGTTCCGTTTGATATCCAATGGGTAAGCACTCCTGTCCGGACAAAACCCGATTTTTCAAATAATGAAATACTCGATTGATTAGAAGCAGAAACATGTGCGGCTAATTGGTAGCATTCAAGCCACT
>CAZUBV010000059.1:2038-8094 GCA_964618875.1 uncultured Flavobacteriaceae bacterium | reverse complement strand
TACTTTTCGGAGTAATAACAAAAGCTAAAAGTCCATTGCTGGTTTCGACGTATTCTACCAAGGTCTGTCCTTTCAGCAGCAGATTGTTTTGAATCTCAGATAAGGAAGCTGTCTTTGAATCGTACCTCAACTCGTAGTAATTGAGATAAACATCTTTGATATGTACAAGCAAACCGTCGTATTCCTCTTCTATCTCACCGTAGTTTTCTTTGTGCTCAGGATCGGATAGCTGCTTAAGCAAAGACCTCTCTTTTGCGATGATGCTATCGGGTACTTGGGCAACTCTCAAAGAACTGAACTTATTGAGTTGACGCTTCAAAAGAACTGTTTTTCGTTCTTCGGCATAGCGCAGCACCTCGTCTCGGTAGGATTTATTTCCGGTGAGCACAAATAGCTGATGCGCGATTCCCGCTGCTTCTGCGTAGATCGCTGCATGTTCATCGATAAAGGAGAGTTGAGCTCCGTCTGAATCAAAGTTTCTGCGCTCCTCGCTCAAATAGATGAGTGCCGACTCTAAGTATTCCAGTGCTTTTTCCAAAGAAGCCGCATTTTCACCTGCAACAAATTGAGCTTTCATTAACAAAGCTTCCGGAAGCATTCTCACAATACCGCTATAATTCCCTGTTTCTTTATTTCGATTCGAAGCCCTGTTTGATTCAAAAATCTCAATCGCCTTTTCCAAATAAAATTCAGAGCTATCGTTTTGATTCTGTTTTAAGAACACCTCAGCTCGGTACAGCCGGATTTCGCCAATGGGATTGCTCTTTTCTCCAAAATTATCGGTGAAGATGGCAGCAGATCGCCTTAGATCTAAGTGGGCGTCCGAATAATCTCCTAACTCAACTCTTACTGCGGCTCTGAATTGATAGGCCTTTGCTAATTCTTGACTTCCGAATTCATCTGAAACCTGACCCGCTAACTCAATCGTTCGGTTGATGTGGAGAAGAGCCTTCTCATATTTACCCCACTCTTGATAGAGCTGCCCCAGTCGCTGATGTCGATTCAGCGTATGGTAGTTCACTTCTCCATATTCCTTAACAGTTGCTTCGAGGCTATTGAGCAAATGCACTTCAGCTTCTTGGTAGTTGCCTGCTGCAAGTTCGATGCTGCCACGAGATTCTTCATAACCTACATACTTTTTTTCATCATCATCAGGAAATAAATCGGTTTGGAGCGAATAGACGTATTCAGTCATTGCCAAAGCACGCTCCAAGTCTCCGATAGAAAGGTAAAGGGCAGCGAGATTGTGATAATTGGAGATTAAGTTTCTTTGCTGATTATACTTGTCGTAAGTTTCTACCAGATAAGGGAGTGCCTCTTTTCTAAATTCTATAGCCACCTCGAGCAGCTCCATACTCTTGGCCAGATTGCCTTCATCTTCATAGGCAAGTGAAAGATTTCCAATGGCATTGGCAGCGTATAATTTGGCCATGATTGTGTCTTCCATCAGCAATGCCAGTTCACTGCTGCGCTTTAATGCCTTTTTAGCCTTGATCATATCACCATACTTCCAGTAAGCTGCTCCAATCGCGTTGTAGCAATCAACTCTTTTGGTGAGAAGGACAGTTGTATCTTCTTCTATAACATTGAGTGCTTCTGTAAAGTGGAATATTGCTTTCGGGGTATTCCCTATCACCTGATAGTCGAAGCCTAGATTGTAATGAGCGTCTGACCGCTCCATGACATCTGCATTTTTATACTCATTGCAAAAATCCAAGAAACGCAGATCTGTGAGCATGCACATGCTGTCAATGCCCGCTTCGTAATAAACCCAAGAAAGCTCGTTGATCGAAAAGAGAACGTTTGAGGAATCTTTGTCCTCTTTTTCTATAAGTCCTACGAGATACTCTGCCCGTTCAATTCCTTCATCGGTTTTACCCAATTGAGTTTTTGCCCTTCCCGTTTTGTATACAAACTCGTGTAATGAGTCGTAACGGGCTGTTTCGATCAGGTAATTCACCTGACGTTCAAGCGCCTTTTCAAGTTGAGCATAGTCCTCTGCAGCGTAAAAAGAATCTACAAGTGCTTGATTTTCGAGATAAACCGAATCATTGAAGTCTTGGCAGAATACGTAGGAGTTTATACTCAGCAAGATTGCTATTGCCAAGCCGAATCTCATGATCCTATTGATTCTTGAGCAGCCCTGATTTCAGCTTTGAAAGGTGAATCGTTGAGTGGCTTAAAATTCAGTGCTTCTTCCGTATTTCCTCTTTTCAGCGCAGATAGGAATAGTATGTATTGGGCTTTGTAGACGAAAGCTGATTCTTCAGAGTTGAGAATATTATTCAGGAAAGGCTTAGCTTCATCAAAGTGCTCCATATTGAAATAGGAGGCTCCGATGTAATAGTTCAGCGTATCGTTTTGCGGCTCCGCTTCTAGAAGGATTATCCATTTGTTTATTGCTGTTTGATAGTCTTCCGTCTTGTAATCCACCATGGCATCGTAGAAGTCATAGCTGTCCGTGGCGCTCATCGGCACGGGCAGACCGGGATCGGTGTAACTGTATTCGGCGTAAAGCTCAGAGGAGCTATCCTCAAGATTAAAATACCAAAAGGAAAATCCGAGCAACACTGCTATAGAAGCGGCAATGGATAAGAAGAGAAAGGGGCTTTTCTTTTTTTGGTTGCTATCGTATAGCTCCGAGTGAATGGATTCCAGTTCGGCTTTCAAACCTTCTGCTTCAACCGACTTTATCAAGTCGCTTTGTTCCAAAACGGTTTCTCGCAACTCCTTATCCGCTTCCATTTCTTTTTGGAAACTTTGCCGCTCTTCGGCGGACATGTCGCCCAAGATGAATCGCTCAATTCGTTCAAAATCTTTTTCCGACAGTTCACGCATTGTTCTCAGAATTAAGGTCGCGTAATTTTTTCATGCAGCGGTACTTCTGTGTTTTCACAGTAGCAGCGTCAAAGCCCAGTTCGTTTCCTATTTCGTCCAAACTCATTTTGGCGTAATAGAACCGATTAAGGATATTCTGGCATTTTTCGCCGAGTTGGGCGTAGATAGTTCGCAATTGATTGAGTCTATTTTCGCTTTCGTCTACTTCAACTTCCTCTGCGGGATCGTAATCTTCAGCCAGTCGCATAGTAGACTTATAGGATTTGGACTTTACACGATCGAGCCATTTAAACTTGGCGATTCGATAGATGTAGCCTCCAAGGGAGGATTCGTCTTGGGGAGTGAATTTGCCCCCTTTGGCATTTAGCCAAGCCGCCGTGATGGCTTCTTGGAAGATGTCTTTGGCATCGTCACTGCTTCCCGAATTTTGAATGATATAAGCTTCCACCGATGGATAGTTTTTGGAGTAAATTTCTATTAATGTGGCTCTGTCGTGTTCAAGAAAACGACCGGTCACTTTATCTGAAATTGGCGGAATTTTATTTTGGTTGCTCTGCACGTGGCACTTAAGTCGGTCAATCTTTCAATTTTAAAGATTTAATCCGTGCAATGCAATTTTATTTTCTGCCGTTTCAACTATATATCGAGAAAGCTTGGAAAGGTGAACATCCTTTCTCGTTTTAATTAGACACCTTTTTAATATTAGGCTCTCGTTAGGATTGCTAAATTCGTCAACTGAAGCACTTACTTTCCGATCTTTCTTAAAAAAGACATATTGGCACCTCCTAATTGTTTGTATCCTCGGTGCAAGTAGTTTATTATTGCTTAATAATGCTCAAACGAAAGACATATCATCTGTTTGTAGCACTGCTCTTTCTGAGTAACTACTCCATTGGCTTAGATTCTGATTCTATAAGCTCAACGGATTCACCTAGAGACAGTCTAAGAAACCTAATCGCAATTGAAACAGATGCTAGAACCAAAAGCGTCTTGTATTTGAAGCTCGCCAATACCTATAAGGCCAACAATTCGGAAGATGGTATTGCTCCTGCAAGACGTGGGGTTGAGCTAGCGAGAAAGGCGGATTACCCAATTGGCATTGCAGAAAATTACGCCGTGTTGGGAGATTTATTCGTTTCCATGAACCAATTGGATAGTGCACGCGTAAGTTATCAAGAAGCAGGGTCTGTCTACAAAGACCTGGGGCGATGGTTTGATTGTGCTCAAGTGACAATGATAATAGGGAATATCCTTCTTGCACAGAATAAATATGTAGAAGCACAGAAAACATACTTAGAGGCTCTAGAAATCGCGGAAAAACAAAGCTTATCGCTAATAGAGGCCCATCTTAACAACAATCTAGGTGTTCTATACATGGACATTGAAGATTACGATGATGCTAAGAATTACTCCCAAAAGGCAATACAAGGATTCATTAAAGAGGGGGATTTGATCAATGCAAACTTAGCAAGGGCTAATGTTTATCAAATTCTGGTTACAGAAGGAGAATACGATAAGGCGATAGATGGCTTTTTGGATATTGTGAATTTCTTCTTGAAAGAGAAGAACTGGGAACACGTGGCATACGGCTACAACGAAGTTGCATCCATTCATTATGAGCGAAAGGACTATTTGGACGCTGAAGAATTTGCAGGCCTCGCTTTGACAACTGTAGAAAAGAATCTAGACTATTTTGAAGGGCCTTCCTCTTATTACCGAGCTGAGATTTATACCACGTTGGCAAAAATCTTTAACAGTCAAGGCAAGGAAAGCGACGCAATGAAATTTGCACGTGTGGGATATTCGATTTCGGTGCAAAACTCCTACTCAAAAAACGCCTATGAATGTGCCGAGATTCTTTTCAATATTCATTCCCTTTCTGTCCGGAAGGATTCAGCGCTGTATTATGGAAAGGCTTACATAGAGTCATACAAGACTTTTGAAAGGGATAGAGACGTAAAGCAAATCACTCAGCTAAAGATGCAGAGGGAGTTTGACGAAGCTGAACGAAAACGCGAAGTAGCAATAGTCAAGAAACAAGCTGCTGCAGATCGTCGAGAGCTCATATATATAGGAGCGTTAATCATTACACTTCTATTGGTCACGGTCCTCGTTTTTCGGTATAAAAATCAAAAGATTAAAACGGATCGAGCTAATTTATTGAGAGATAAACTAGAACTTGAGAAGGAAAGCCTTGGTCAAAAATTGAGGTACAAGAATAAAGAGCTAGCAACAAATATGATGTATCTACTCGAGAAGAATGAGTTTATAGGTTCTATCACCAATAAGTTGATAGACATGAGGTCTCGAGCAAAGAAGGAAAATCAAGATTTCGTTCAAGAAATCATCATAGAGTTGAAAAGAAACTCCTCACAGAAGATTTGGGAAGAGTTTGAAATGAGGTTTAAAGAAGTTCATGCTGATTTTTATCAATCTTTAATGGACAAGTATCCCGACCTCACTCCGAACGAAGTTCGCCTTTCAGCTTTCTTGAGATTGAATATGTCAACGAAAGAGATATCAGCCATTACCCACCAATCGGTAAAAAGCATCAACATGGCCCGTTTCCGCTTGCGAAAAAAGATTGGAATTGATCGCGATGAGAACCTTATTTCGTTTCTGACTCAGCTCTGAGTTACTTTTTCCTTTCATCTCGAAGTGTGTTAAAATCATCTGATAGACAGTTGATTGAGTTCTGTTGTAGTAATGTTGTTTCCGCTATTTATTGGTTGTAGTATCCAAGTGATCGCGAAATTTTTGATTGACCATCTCCTCCCTCTACATTCGGCAAAGTTCAATTCGATTGTTCGGTATGAACAACTTGTTCAAATCAAATCATTTTAAACCAAATCAAAACAAAATGAAAAAGCTTTACTCGATTATTGCCATTTTATTTTTCGCCGTCTCGGTGATTCAAGGTCAATCAACTCTGACCATAAATGTGGCGGACAGCGAAACAAGTCTTCCAATTGAAGGCGCTACGGTTCAATCTTCATCATTTTCCGGCCAAACAGACGCAAGTGGCCAGCTCGTGCTAAATAATATTGCTGATGGCACATATAGCTACACGGTTACGGCAGACTGTTTCATTACCGGAAGTAACAATGTAACGGTAGCCGGAAGCGATGTAGGTAGCGATACTGATCTCGATCCTGAGACTACGAACAACGTATTCTTCTTTGTTGGTTCACCATTTACTCTTTCGGGAGCTACAGTAA
>CAZUBV010000059.1:0-1938 GCA_964618875.1 uncultured Flavobacteriaceae bacterium | reverse complement strand
CTCCGCTTTCTCAAATAGATGGAGATACACAGTGGAATAACGCAAACCTTGGTGAAAACGTGGTTAGCGAACTTTTCGCAATGGCATCTACTGATTCTTGGGTGCGGGTTGCTCCAAACCCGGCACAAGACAATGTAAACCTGTCTTACAATTCAATTACAGAAGGACAGGGATTGATTCGAGTATTTGATGCCCAAGGAAAACTAGCCTTTGAGAGAGTAGTGACTTTCAACAAAGGTGTAAATAACGTTAACCTCAACTTGAATGAGTTAGAAAACGGTTTCTATGTAGTAGAAGTACTAAAAGGTGATAGCCGCGAGTCAATCAGACTTTTGATACAGTAAGAGTTGATATCATAAACGAGTCACTTTTGACTTAGAGAAAGCGATGCAGGAATTCCTGCATCGCTTTTTTCTTGAGCGAATATGAGGCATAAAAAAATCAAACTTAAGCAATGGGATAGCCTTATTCCTGCGTCTTGCATTCGACGTTGATTTTAGACTTGTATTTCTGACTCAGGCTTTTTTTTTGAACAGATTTGTAAGATTCGCCGACAGGTGCATTTGTTAAACTCATGGAACTAAAAAAAAACAGATTACACTATACTTATTGGGAATATCAGGCTTCAATCCGGGAACATATATCCGATCAATAAGATATTTCTTCACTGACATCAAGAGATCTTTTTAGGAGAGTGAGTGTTGGACGGAGTTGGTGGTAACAAGCAGCTAAAAAAACCTTCGGAAACTTGATAACTCAAAGCAAGCATAGAAAGCTTGCACGCTGAAGTGATCCCTGACAATGAGATCATGAAATAATCTCAACCTTCAAGAACTATGATTTCGAAACACAATGTTGAATCATATCATTCACCAATCATAGAAAAGCATCAGCAGGGCGCGCTTTAGATTGTCAAAAAAGATCGGAATTGATTGTGAAGAGAAAATTATTTCCGTTTGGACTCTGCTCTAAGTCACTTTTTTCTTCTACCGGAATGAGTCAGTTTTAGTTTTGATATTCAGTTGTTTACCCTTCTTTGTAGTAACGTTGTTCCAACTCTTTTTTAGGTGTAGTATCTAAGTGATTGCAGAAGATATGTTCAGTTTTATTCTCCTTCTACATTTGTTACAGGTCATCCTAAATAATAGGTATGAAAAGATCATGACATAATTATCCCACATTAAATCCAAAGAGGTGAAAAAAAAGAAAGCGGAAGTATCTGATAAAAAAGAAACTGATAAATCTTTTGAAGCTCTTCTCGAAGAGATGGTAGAAGAAAATAAATCAGTCACCAGTGGTATCAAAAAGATTTTGAAGGATATCGAAAAGAGAAACAATCAAGACAATTGATCAAACTAAATAATTGATATGAAAAAATATTACTCCTTATTTATTTGCTTGCTATTTACTGCTTCTGCGGCATTTAGTCAATCAACGGTGACCCTCCGAGTTTTGGATAGCGGATCAAACGCGCCTATACAAGACGCGACCATTCAATCAATTTCATTCACTGGCCAGACAAATGCCTCAGGTGAGATAGTATTAAATAATATTCCTGATGGGACCTATGGTTTTACAGTAACAGCCGAGTGCTACCAATTGGCATTGGGAAGTGTCACTGTTGCAGGTGCAGACGTTGTAGATGAAACTGCGATTGACCTTGAGCCGACGAACAACGTATTCTTTTTCGTTGGATCGCCATTCACCCTTTCAGGAGCTACCATAAACTTGACTGGCCCGAACGGCTACGACGAGTCAATAGTGACTGGTGCCATACTGGGAGATCTCTTTGAAAATGTTCCAATAGGTGATTACAACTACACGATCACACTTGACTGCTACGAAACGGTAACAGGAACGGTAACGGTAGAATGCCTCGGCGGTGGTCAAGGTGTTTCTGTATTTGAGAATCCACAAGAGATTACTTCCAACAATGTT
>CAZUBV010000058.1:0-8117 GCA_964618875.1 uncultured Flavobacteriaceae bacterium | reverse complement strand
CCTATAAGCACAAAGGTGTGTATGCATTCCGCAAGTCTGCACTGCTCGAATTTACGGGTTTGCCAATTGGGCCATTAGAGCGGGCCGAAAAAATTGAAGCGATTCGATACCTAGAAAATGCGAAGCATATTCAAATGGTAATAACAGATATTGACGCACCAGGTATTGACACTGCTGAAGACTTAGATCACGCCCGACAGCTCATAAAACAAACATAACAATGAATTTCGATTCGATTTCTACTATTGCATTCGATGCTGACGACACCCTATGGGTGAACGAGACTTATTTTCGTGATACCGAAGCCCGTTTCGCGGCTCTTCTCGATAGATTTGAGACACAAAACACGTTAGATCAGCAACTCTTCTTAAAGGAAATGCAGAATTTACCGGTATATGGATACGGTATTAAAGGTTTTATGCTTTCAATGGTTGAGTGCGCAATAGAGATTTCTAATGGCAACGTGTCAACCGCTGAGATTCAATCAATTCTTGCTATGGGTAAAGAAATGATTGAGCACCCAGTAGAGTTACTACCCGGTATTGAAACCGTATTGCAGCAATTGCAAGATCGGTACAGACTGCTAGTGCTTACCAAGGGAGATTTACTGGATCAGGAGCGGAAATTGGCAGCCTCCGGTCTTGGAGCTTATTTTCATCACGTTGAGGTAATGAGTGACAAGACACCGGAAAAGTATCAGCGTTTATTGGAACACCTTGAAATTAATCCGAATGAGTTTTTAATGATTGGGAATAGTCTTAAATCAGATGTGCTTCCGATTGTTGAAATTGGAGCTAAGGCAATTCACATCCCTTTTCATACCACCTGGGCGCATGAGCAGGTTTCTGATATGGAGGCCGAAAGGGCTGATTACCTTACCATATCGAACGCGTTAGAATTACTTGATCTACTACCTACTCTTGCATAGTGTGATACACGTTTTGAACGTCATCGTCTTCCTCAATTTTTTCTAAAAGTTTTTCGATATCAGCAATTTGTTCTTCGGTAAGTGTTTTAGTTACTTGAGGGATACGCTCAAATCCTGAAGATAAAATTTCAAGTCCTCTGCTTTCTAATTCCTTTTGTAAGGTTCCAAAAGCCTCGAATGGGGCGTAAATAAGCAGTCCATCTTCGTCTTTGAACACTTCCTCAACACCATAGTCGATAAGATCTAGTTCGAGTTCTTCTGGATCGATTCCTTCGGCTGGAATTCGAAAATTACAACTGTGATCGAACATAAACTCTACGGATCCTGAGGTCCCTAGGCTTCCATTACATTTATTAAAGTAACTTCTAATATTCGCTACCGTTCTTGTGGGGTTGTCGGTAGCGGTTTCTATCAGAATGGCGATACCGTGAGGGCCATACCCTTCGTATAAGATTTCTTTAAAATCTCCAAGATTTTTATCCGTGGCACGTTTTATGGCTCGCTCAACATTTTCTTTCGGCATATTCACAGCCTTGGCGTTCTGAATAACCGCGCGCAGCTTGGCATTGCTGTCGGGATCAGATCCTCCTTCTTTTACTGCGATTACAATGTCTTTTCCGATTCGAGTAAAGGCCTTGGACATGGCTGCCCAGCGCTTCATCTTTCGTGCCTTTCTAAATTCAAATGCTCTTCCCATAGTATCCTATAAAACTGGCCAAAAATAACAAAAATGAGCTTTCGCTACAGCGGAAGATGGTGGTTGATTACCTCATTAACCCCAAATTGAAGGTATTTTGGAAGCGGTCGATCTTTAGATAATACAGCGGCATATCGAATATCGTTGGTTGTATATACTCGTTTGAGTCTGGGATGAAAGTTTCCCAGTCGATTAATCAGACTTTTAATAAAATCTTCATGTAAGCAAAGTTCATTACTCCCTAAATGAAATATGCCCTTTTTTGATCGGTTAATGAGATAATGCAGCTGTTGAGCTAATTTATCAGCATAGGTCACATTGATCGAAAGATTTGGGAACACCTCGACAGATAACTCTTGCTGTAAGGCGTATCTCAGTTCTAATATCCTTGGCGATCCATTGCCGAAGACCATCGGAATTCTAATAATACTCCACTGATCTTCAGGTAGTTTCATTAGTTGGTTTTCGTTATGAATCTGATATTTTCCTGAGTTACTCTGTGATAAGGTTTTGTCATATTCATAGTTCGGAAGCTGGGTGTACCCATCAAAAACATTTGCTGAACTAATGGTGATCAGTCGAACGTTTCGTGTTTTGCTCAAATATTCACACAAGTGCCTAAAACTTCGGGTAATGGCCGTATACGGTCCTCTTAGGGCATTGATTATTAATGAGGGACGTATCTTTTCTACCGATGCAATGAGATCGTCTTGCTCTAGGTCAAAATCAAAAAACCGCTGATTGGTTTTCCATTCGGAGCTGTTATGGTAGGTTGCGTAGGTATCGAAATACGGACTTAATTCTTTGTAGAGTGTTTGTCCGATAAAACCACTTCCGCCAAGAATAAGAATTCGGTGCTTTTTCATGCCTTCCCTATAAAGGGGAGCTTTACCACTTCAGCTTTGATTGATTTATTTCGAATTTGAATAAAAATTTCTGATCCCGGCGTGCTTACATCGAGCGGAACATAGGCAAGACCAATCCCGTAGCCCAGGGTAGGAGAACTAGTTCCCGAGGTTACGATTCCAATAGTTGAACCCGTAGCATCTACAACAGGATAGTCATGTCTGGGTACACCTTTCTCTAGTAGCTTAAAACCTACTAGTTTTGTTGTAAACCGGCCTCTTTATAAGCGGCTAGTTCACGGCTATAAATAAAGTCGTGATTGAATTTGGTGACCCATCCTAAGCCAGCTTCTAATGGGTTGGTGGTATCATTAATATCATTTCCGTAGAGACAATACCCCATTTCTAGGCGTAGCGTATCTCGGGCGGCGAGGCCAATTGGAGGTATGCCAGCATTAATTACAGCGTCCCACAATTGTGCTACATCTTCGTTTTTGCAATACAGTTCAAATCCGCCAGCTCCGGTATAGCCAGTTGCAGAAATAATCACTTCTTTCACACCCGCAAATTCGCCAATCCTGAATTGATAGAAGGGTATTTGTTCTAGACTAGTCGAAGTCAAATGTTGTAGGATTTTTATTGCCTGCGGCCCTTGAACGGCTAACAAGGAGTATTCCTCCGAGGCGTCGACTAGTTCTGCACCAATAGATTTGTTTTCTTGAGTTAAGTGCTGCCAATCCTTGTCAATGTTAGCAGCATTTACTACTAGCATAAATTTTTCGTCCGCTATTTTGTACACAATTAAATCGTCTACAATACCTCCGTTGTGGTTTGGAAAATAATTGTATTGAGCGGCTCCAATTTGAAGTTTTGAAGTGTCGTTGCTACAAACTCGAGAAAGTAATTTTTGAGCGTTAGGACCTTCTACAAAAAACTCGCCCATATGAGAAACGTCAAAAACCCCAGAAGCTTCTCTAACTGATTGGTGTTCGATTTGTATACCTGCATAAGAAACTGGCATTTGGTATCCAGCAAATTCAACGATTTTAGCACCTAGGGCTACATGTTTGTCGTACAGGGCAGTTTTTTTCATGGCAAGAATTTCTACCAAAAGTAGGAATTAATTGCCGCTCAATAGTTCTTTGAGCTCACTGTATGAACCAATTTTTTGATTCAATTTTTTCTTGCCATAGAGTGAAGCGATAGATTCGGGAACAGGTATGGATTGTTGAATTGCCTGATTTACCGCATTATCAAATTTAACGGGATGCGCCGTTTCTAGAAAAATTCCTGCTTCGGTTTCGGGGTTTATCTGTCCTGATTTTAGTCCTAAATATCCAATCGCCCCATGCGGATCTGCCAGATAATTGTAGTTTGAGAATAGTTCTCTTATGGCCTCTAGGGTTTCATTATCATCAAACCGGTATGCAGATAATACTCCAGAGAGAGAATGAGTTTTGAACAACTCTTCAATACGCACAAAATTTGAAGGATCACTAACGTCCATTGCATTAGAAAGGGTAGGTACGGTCGGATTAGGTTGATACCCCATGTCGTTCAAAAATCGAACAACGGTGTCATTCACGTTTGTTGCTGCGATAAATCGTGAAACCGGAAGTCCAATCGAGCGAGCCATTAACCCCGCACAAATATTTCCAAAATTCCCTGATGGTACTGAGAAAACAGGTAATCGTTTATCTCCTAATGTTCGAAGGTTTTGGTAGGCTGCGATATAGTATAGCATTTGTGGTAGCCATCGAGCGACGTTGATGCTGTTGGCCGAGGTAAGGCGTCGTAATTTGGTGATATCCGTATCTACAAATGCCTTTTTGACCATGAGCTGACAATCGTCGAAATTGCCTTGAACAGCAAGTGCGGTAATATTGTTGCCCAAAGTGGTCATTTGAAGCTCTTGCACTTCACTTACTTTTCCTTCCGGGTATAGAATCACAACTTCAATGCCTTCTACTCCTAAGAAGCCATTGGCTACTGCTCCGCCAGTATCTCCGGATGTGGCCACCAAAACAGTAGTTGTTGTTTTCCAGCCTTGTTTTTGAGCCAAAATCCCTAAAGACTGAGCCATAAAACGAGCGCCTACATCTTTAAAGGCCAAGGTTGGACCGTGAAAAAGTTCTAGACTATAAAAGTCTCCAATAGGTTGTAGTGGAAACTCAAAATCTAGGGTCTTTTCTAAAATGGCTCTAATCTCTGAATAGCTAAGCTCTGGTGCGGCAAATTGGGACATCAGACCGGTAGCCACATCAATAAGTTCGATGTGTTCTAGCTGTTCAATAGTTTTTTGATCAAGTTTAGGAATACGTTCTGGAAAGTATAACGAACGGTCGGGTGCAATACCCTCAATAACCGCCTTGCCAAAAGAAACGGAATGTTTTCGATCTCCTAAATTATAGTACTTCATAGGTTCCTTTAGGTTCAATTGCCCCGGAGTAGAGGTGGTATTGGTGTTCTTTATAAGTTAAATACTGATCAAAAGCATTTCGCACGCTTTTGGCATGTTCTGCTCCGTGACAAAGAGCGAATACCGACGGTCCTGATCCTGAAATTCCGAAAATTAACGCTCCACTATCTAAGGCCGCCTTTTTTAGCGAATCAAAATGAGGTATACTTGATTTTCGATAGGGTTCTACGATAAAGTCTTTAGCGCAATGTATCAGTAAATCAAGGTCGTTTTGTAATAGAGCAGCGGTGAATCCACCTAAACTACTCCACTGTTTAATAGCTAGTTTTAAATCTATACTAGAAGGAATGACCGTTCTCGAGCTTGATGTTTTGATTTCAATTTGTTGGTGTGCCACCACATAGTGTAAATCAAGGTTTGTGTTTAGACTAACCGCCCGGTGATCTTCTTGTGTTACAACTAAGCAAAAGCCTCCGAGTAGTGCAGGAGCTACGTTGTCGGCGTGTCTTGTTTTACTTGCAACAGCTTCTCCATCAATACAAAACGGAAGCAATTCATTTTTCGTAAAATGGCCCTCAAACAACGTATTAACGCCAAATGAAGCCCCAACTGCACTAGCTGCGCTACTGCCCACTCCGCTGCCCGGTTTAATACGCTTGTCAATATGCACGATTACGCCCCGATCTTCAATCCCTAAAGCACGGTAAGTAGACCACGCAGCTACTATCGCAACATTGTCGGTTGCAAGCGAAGGAGTACTGAATCCTTGGAGTTCACCTAAATGAACTCCTGGTTTTTCACAAACCTCTAGACGAATAAGATCGCCTACATCTGAAAGGCAAAATCCTAGCGTGTCAAATCCCACATTGATATTGGCTACAGATCCTGGACACCATATGGTACACGACTCTTTCATCGTTTGTTACTTGCTCTAATAATATCTCCGAATAGTCCTGAGGCAGTAACATCGGCTCCGGCTCCAGCTCCTTTGACTACAAGGGGTTGAGAGCGGTAGCGGTCAGTGTATAGCATTAAAATGTTGTCGCTACCCGATAGGTTATAATAATCCGAGTCAGGAGCTACACTTTTTAGTCCAACTTGTGCTTTTAGCTCGCCTGCTTCGGTTTTAAAGAGCTCAGCTACAAATTTTAGTTTATGGCCTTGCTTATGAGCTTTTTGATACAGGTCACTAAAATGTGATTCATGTTCTTTTAGGGCATCAAGAAATGCTTCGACAGATGATGATTCTGCAGCTTGTTGTGGCAGGAATGCGGAAGTTTCAATCTGTTCGATATCTAATAAATATCCGCTTTCTCTTGCTAGGATAAGCAGTTTGCGTTTAACATCGAGCCCACTGAGGTCAATCCGGGGATCAGGTTCGGTATAACCACCACTCATTGCCTGACGAACAATGCTCTCAAATGATTCACTAGTGTTATACGTATCAAAAATGAAGTTTAAGCTTCCAGAGAGTACTGCGGTTATGGAGTTTACGGAATCACCCGAATCAATTAGGTTTTTTAGGGTATCTATAATCGGTAGTCCCGCTCCAACATTGGTCTCGTATAAGAAAGGTGTTTGATTGGCTATACTGGTTTGCTGCAAGGTTCGATAGGTGCTTAACGAAGAGGAACAGGCTATTTTATTACAGGTAACGACACCGACTCCTTGATCGAGTAGCGACAAGTATGTATCTGCTACCACTGCGCTTGCTGTATTGTCGATAAAGATGCTGTTTCTTAGGTTCAGCTGGTTAATTCGCTCTATAAAGGCACCTAGATCTGCCTGCTCACCGCCTGCCAAGGTCGTTTTCCAATTAGTAAGGTCATGTCCGCCTGGGTTGAAACTCATCGTTTTTGAGTTGGTTATTCCAACTATACGAACCTCAATTGAAAGCTTTTCTAAAAGGTGATCTTTCTGATCATTTATAATGCTGAGTAGTCTAGATCCGACCGTACCCACACCAACTACAAATAGGTTTATCTGCTTACGTTGGCGTTCAAAAAAGCGCTCATGTATTGTATTTAAAGCCTTCTTTACGTTTTTCTGTTCGATTACAAAAGAGATGTTGCGCTCTGATGAGCCCTGAGCGATGGCGACAATATTAATATTATTGGCTCCGAGACTGTTAAATAATTTTCCACTGACGCCCGTATGGCTTTTCATTTGTTCGCCAACTAAGGCCACGATACTAAGATCTGATTCTACTGAAACTGGCTGAATTCGTCGTGTTTCGATTTCTAAAGAAAACTCGCGATCCAGCACTGCTTTTGCACGATACGCTTCGGATGAAGAAACGGCGATGCAAAGCGAGTACTCCGACGAGGCTTGTGTGATAAGAATTATATTTATTTTCTCATTTCCGATAGCTTCAAAGAAGCGCTTTGCGAATCCAAAACGACCGATCATACCCGAACCCTCAATGGTAATTAATGAAATGGATTCAAGATGCGTAATTCCACTAACTGTTGAGGTGGTAGAACTAGCAGCAGCGCTTATTAATGTTCCTTCCGCGCTGGGGTCGAAGGTGTTTTTGATGTATATCGGAATTTGTTTTTCAAAAGCCGGTTGCACCGACGGTGCATAAAGCACTTTTGCACCAAAATGAGAGAGCTCTAACGCTTCCTTATAGGAAAGTGTTGCAACAGGTTTAGCCTGACGCACAAAGCGCGGGTCAGCGGTATAAATGCCACTTACATCGGTGTAGATATACAGCGCGGTCGCCTTTACACCTGCAGCGTATAATGCTGCGCTGTAATCCGAGCCTCCACGTCCTAAAGTTGTTGGAATACCACTGGTGGTACTAGCAATAAAACCAGGTAAAACGGTTATTCTATTTGGCCTTTCAGCTAATGATTGCATCAGTTTATACGAAACCTGAGAAAGGATTTTTTTCTCTCCAAGGGATTCCTCGACTTTGATATAATCGTAGGAGTTACGCCAATCAGCTTCAAGACTAATGGTTTTGAGCCATTCACTTAAAATAAGTGATGAGAAAAGCTCTCCACTACCTAAAACTTTGTCAGTAATTCTTGGTCCTGCTTCTCTAGTAAGATACACCCCTTCAAGCATTTTAACGAGCTCTTCGGTCCAGGTATTAAGCTGAGTTCTAGCCGATTCGCTTAAGGTTATGTCTTTGGTATTTTCTTCTATTTTATCGAGCACCCATTGAAGCTCAGATTTGTAGTTTTCGTCTTTTTTTTCGGCTAAGGATAGTGCCGTATGTAG
>CAZUBV010000057.1:0-8243 GCA_964618875.1 uncultured Flavobacteriaceae bacterium | reverse complement strand
AGCTCAAATCCTTCAGATTGGGTTTTTGAAAGACGATTAGCGGCTTCAGATGCAATTGACAGACTGGCTACAGCCATTTTATTATCAGACATCTCAGTCATAAACACACCGTCTTGAACAGCCTGACTCCAAGATGCACCTTTAAGTACAGAAGCTCTCCAATTTGATTGCACGAAATCATGATACGTATCCGCTGAACCAGACCAAATAAGCAATGACTGCTCAAATTGACGTGTATCAAATAAATTTCGAATTACCGGTTGTGTAATCGCGTAATAGCCTTTTTTAATTTGAACATCTCCCCAAGACTCTAAATAATGTGAAGAAGCAGCTACAAAATTTGATGCCACCGTAGTTTCATTCGGAGCAAAACTTGAGGTCACAACAAAACCTACTTTTTGCATCGCATCAGCGAACTGCGTCGCCTTAGGAGAGCTATATAACGGGTTAACACCGTCTATAATAAGTGCCCCTACTTCACCTTTATTAATTGAATCAATAAGATTGTCTAGGACATTCGATTTAGCACTTGCAACATATTTAGGTTGAGAGGGTTCGAATGCACTGCTTTTGAGCTTCTCGTTGATAGCCAAGGTAATTAGTTGCGCATCGTAATCATCAATACCACATAAGACAACCGCTTTACTACCTGCAACAGAAAGTCGCAATGCCAGACTAGTAACGTGACCCGCAATACTAGTCGCTGATTCTGAGGCGGAACGACCATCGAGGGCAAAATACAATGCGGCTAGCGCTCTTTTTTGTTCTGCAACACTTAGCGGAATACGCTTATCCGCATTAGCACCAGAGAGCGTCATATTAGCCTCGAGCTGAACGTGATGTGACATCTTACCATGATGCGGAACACGATTCTTCGCATAGCCCTTAGCATAACCGCCTCCTTGCCAATCTCCTAAGAAATCAGCATCGAATGAAACAATAAGGTCTGCCTCATTAAGATTGTAATCAGCCAGTGCTCGTTCTCCGTAGACGGTCTCAAAGGCATCTAAGGCATTGTTTGCTGAAACCGCATCATAGGTGTGATATTCAACATTTGGATAAGCAGATCGCAGTTGCGAAACAGCAGCTGCGTAGGATGGACTCGCTTTTGTTCCCGAAAGAACAACAACTTTTTGTCCTTGACTTGAAGTAGACTGTAATCTGGCAATCACTGCTGCGTCAAGGTCTGACCAGGAGACATCAGAACCACCTGCCAAAGGACCTTGAAGTCTATTTCTATCATAAAGGTTAAGCACTGAGGCTTGAACTCGAGCATTTGCTCCACCAAATCGTGAAGCTCTATCGTTATTCTCAATTTTAATCGGTCTTCCTTCCCTTGTCTTAACTAGAATACTAGCAAAATCAAAACCATCAGCAATTGTCGTGGCGTAGTAATTTGCAATCCCTGGGACAATCTCATCAGGTTGAATCACATAGGGAATCGATTTCTTAACTGGACCTTCGCAAGCGGCGAGTGTTGCGGCAGCCGTACTAAATCCTAAAAACTTAAGAAAATCACGGCGCGACGACTGCGATTCTTTTAAAGTAGCGTCAGACTCATAGAAATCATTAACAGGTAAAGATTCCGTGAATTCATTTTGAGCGAGTTGTTGAACAACAGGGTCCTTAGTTAACTCCGCTTCGCTTTTCCAATAGTGTTTATGTGATGCCATAAATTAGTTTCGAATTCCAGATTAATAGTGGCACTTACCACATTCAAGACCTCCCATTTGAGCTGCAGTAAGCTCTTGGACGCCATATTTCTTAGATAATTCTTCGTGTATCTTTTCGTAATAAGGATTTGAAGTCAATTGAACGTTTGTTTCGCGGTGGCAGTTAATACACCAACCCATGGTAAGTGGAGCATACTGATACATTACTTCCATCTCTTCTACCGGACCGTGACAGGTTTGACATTCGACACCTGCAACACTGTAGTGCTGGGCATGATTGAAGTACACAAAATCAGGGAGGTTGTGGATACGAACCCATTCTACAGGGTAGCTTTCACCTGTATAACGCTGATTTTCTTCATCCCAACCAACAGCTTTGTAAAGCTTCTTGATTTCTCCAGTATAGAACTCATTGGTATATCCGTTTGCAAGGTCTTCGGCAGATGGACCTTCTGGATTACCTGTGTATTCATAAATAGACTTATGACAATTCATACAAACATTAAGCGAAGGAATACCTGAATGCTTTGAGACCCGAGCTGAGCTGTGACAGTAGGTACATTCGATTTTATTATCTCCTGCGTGTATCTTGTGTGAGTAATGAATAGGTTGTACAGGAGCATAACCTTGGTCAATCCCAACTTGCATCATATAAGCGTAAGCAAAATAGGCGCTACTTAGAAGCAAAATAACTACGCTCACAAAAACAAGAAATTGGTTCTGAGCAAAAGCTTTCCAAATCGGCAACCTTGCCTCCTTTTGCTTTTCGATTTCAACTCCATTTGCTGCAGCTATCTGTCTCAGCGTTTTATTCACTAAAACAAGCATGGCTACGAGCACCAAAAGAACAAATGATAGCACCGCCAAAACAAGATCACTGTTTGCTGTAGATTTAACAGTAGCACTCGAACTAGCAGCACCTGCAGACGCAGCTACAACAGGCGCAGGAGCGGGTGCGGCAGTGTAGGCAAGAATATTATCAATATCCTCGTTAGAAAGGGTTGGAAAGGCAGTCATTGCCGCCTTGTTGTATTCGTTATAGATTCGATTAGCATAATCGTCACCAGAGGCAATCATTCCCGAACTATTCTTAATCCAGGTGTATAGCCACTGACGATCCAATCCTTCTGTCTCGGCTAATCGCTGTTGAACATTAGCAAGTGCAGGCCCCGTCATCTTTCGATTTAAGGCGTGACAAGCGGCACAATTTTGGTTAAACAACTGCTTACCTTTTGCGGCATCTCCTTCTTGAGAATAAGAAAACGAAAACGAGCTTAATGCAAGCACAAATGCTAAGATTACTCGGTTTAGGCGGATAGGAATTCCTTTCATATACCTTTAGATTATGCTGTAATGAGTGCTATGCAATGGATATAGATAGCCCACAAATTCGCACAAAAATAATACTGCAGGCAGTTATAAAAAAGCCTAGAATGAGGATAAAATAATTTGTACCCATTCTAAATAAGGATAAGCATGAAATGAAATATCCGTAACTTCACCCCAGTTGAACTTTAGGTAGCGAATACAATGAGACAAAAAATCTATACGTTGTTGATTATGAGTTTCTTAACTCTAACACAAATGAGCAAAGCGCAACAAAGCACGGCTTATTTTGAAGCTGATGAATCGAAAAATCAAAAGAAAGACTCAGTTGCTTTGCTAGCTGCAATTTATCGATTAGCACAAATCGAAAAGGGAAGCTACCAAATTCAACTCGGGTTCGGCTCGCTTAACCACGTTCAGAAGTTAGAATCGGAAATAAACGAATTATTGCAGGCGGACAGCCTATTTCTGCAGCAGCATCCGGTTAAAATTTCATTTAATTCGCCAACCTACCGATTACGACTTGAAAACTTTAAAACACGCTTAGAAACAGAAAAAGCCTCAAAGAGGCTTCGTCCGTATTTCAAAGGGCTCATGATTATTGAGCCTGGAAAAAATAACTAGAGTTTCTTTTTTACTGCAACTTCCTGGTAAGCTTCGATTTGGTCATCAACTCTGATATCGTTGAAGTTTTTCATTTGAATACCGCAATCGTATCCTTTGGCTACTTCTTTCACGTCATCTTTAAATCGCTTCAGAGAGGATAATTCCCCATCAAAAACAACTACACCTTCTCGAATAATACGAATACTCGAATTACGGAAAACCTTACCAGAGGTAACCATACAACCCGCGATAGTACCGATCTTAGAGATCTTAAAGGTTTCACGTATTTCGGCCGTACCCGTTACTTCTTCCTTCATTTCTGGGCTTAACATACCCTCCATAGCCTTCTTGATATCGTCGATTGCATCGTAAATAATCGAATAGGTTCGAATATCTACTTCTTCCTTCTCTGCAATAGTTCTAGCATTTGACATTGGCCTCACATTAAAGCCAATCACAACAGCCGAAGATGCACTAGCTAAAAGCACATCAGACTCGGTTATAGCACCCACTCCTTTGTGGATAATATTTACCTGAATTTCTTCGGTTGAAAGCTTCTGGAATGAATCAGTGAGCGCTTCTACAGATCCATCTACGTCTCCTTTGAGAATGATATTCAACTCCTTAAAGTCTCCAACCGCAATTCTTCGTCCAATCTCATCAAGGGTAAGTTGACGCTGTGTTCTCACGCTTTGTTCGCGTTGTAGTTGCGCACGTTTTAGGGCAATCTGCTTCGCTTCGCGTTCGTCTTTTAATACTCTGAACCGATCTCCTGCCTGTGGGGCACCATCTAAGCCGAGAATAGATATGGGAGTAGCTGGTCCAGCCACTTTGATGTTCTTGCCTCGCTCATCTTGCATCGCCCTGATTTTTCCGCTAGAAGTTCCGGCTAACACATAATCTCCAATACGAAGAGTTCCATTTTGTACAAGTACTGTGGACACATATCCTCTTCCTTTGTCGAGGAATGCTTCTACAACTGTACCAGAAGCATCCTTGTTCGGATTTGCCTTGAGCTCTAGTAATTCTGCCTCGAGCAATACTTTTTCTAAAAGTTCATTAACTCCAAGCCCAGTCTTTGCTGAAATGTCATGCGATTGAATTTTTCCTCCCCAATCTTCTACAAGCAGATTCATACCTGCTAGACCTTCTTTAATCTTCTCAGGATTTGCTGTAGGCTTATCTACTTTATTGATTGCAAAGATCATTGGGACACCTGCAGCTTGTGCATGGGCAATGGCCTCTTTAGTCTGCGGCATGATATCATCATCTGCTGCAACTACGATAATCGCAATATCAGTAACTTGAGCACCACGAGCACGCATGGCAGTAAAGGCCTCGTGACCAGGGGTATCAAGAAACGAAATCTTTTGACCGTTTTCTAGTGTCACACTGTAGGCACCAATATGTTGAGTAATTCCACCACTCTCACCAGCAATCACATTCTCTTTTCGAATGTAGTCGAGAAGTGATGTTTTACCGTGATCTACGTGACCCATTACCGTCACAATTGGAGCACGTGGCTCGAGTTCAGCATCGTTATCTTCAGCCTCTTCAACAATGGTCTCTTCAATCTCTGCCTGCATAAACTCAACCTGGTAACCGAATTCATCGGCAACGATAGTAAGGGTCTCTGCATCTAGTCGTTGATTCATGGTTACCATGATACCTAACGACATACAAGCAGATATGACTTGTGTTGAAGAAATATCCATCATAGTAGCCACCTCGTTCACTGTAACAAACTCAGTAACTTTTAAAACTTTACTATCTAGTTCCTGCTGCTCTTGCTCACGCTCACGCTGCTGTTCGTGAAGGTCTCGTTTCTCTTTTCGATAACGGGCGCCTTTACCTTTAGAAGACTTTCCTTGAAGCTTCTCTAAGGTTTCACGCACTTGGCGTTGAACTTCTTCTTCTGTAGGCTCAGCTCTTTGAACAACTGGCTGGTTTCGATTTCCTGGACGATTAGGAGCAGGGGCTCCTCTGCCTGCTTGTGGCTTATCACTAACGATACGCTTACGCTTCCGTTTATTATCTGAATCAGAAGCTACAGGTTTTTTCTTTTTCTCAAACTGACTTAAGTCAATTTTGGCTCCAATAATTTTAGGACCCGAAAGGGTTTGATATTTGGTAGTAATCGTATCACTTGGTGTTTCAGCTGCATCAGCACTTACCACCTCGGAAGGAGTACTATTTTCAGCAGGCGTTTCAGTAGTTGGAGTCTCAGACTCGGCAACCACAGGTTCTTGTTCCGCAACTTTAGCCTCATCAGATGATGCCGCAGTATCGCTATCGACAGATTGTGGAGCAGGCACCGCAACCTCTGGAGTTTGGGTTTGGGGAGTTTCTGAAACTGACTCGCTTTCTGCTTTGGCAGCTTTGGGATCTAGCTCAATTTTACCAACTGTTTTAGGGCCAGACAGTGTTGCCTTACCTCGAATCACAGCCGAATCGCGCTTCTGGATCGCTGCCTTTTTCTCTTCTTGTTCTTTTTCTAGTTGCTGTAAAAGCGCTTCTTTCTCTTTACGCTTCTCTTGTCCAACCTCGATTGAAGCAACTTTTTTAGACATATCGGTCTGAAACTCATCGAGCAAAACCTGGTACTCCACAGTACTTATTTTCGCAGTAGGACGAGCTTCGATCTCGTGCCCCTTCTCTTTCAAATGCTCCACAGCACGATCAAGAGAAATGTTCAGTTCTCGGAGTACTTTGTTTATTCTAATGGTCTTTTCTTCAGACATAATTTTGGGTTACCTTCTACAATAAATGGTGGGGACAGTGTACAAATATAAGAGGTTAGTCTTCAAACTCTGCCTTTAAGATTTTAACCACTTCACGAACTGTTTCCTCTTCAAGGTCTGTTCGTTTGATCAAATCTTCAATATCTAACTCAAGAACACTACGTGCGGTATCGAGGCCGATTTTCTTAAATTCCTGAATAATCCAAGAATCGATTTCATCCGAAAACTCAGTAAGCTCTACATCCTCTTCTACTCCTTCTCGGAACACGTCGATTTCATATCCCGTTAATTGACCAGCAAGACGGATGTTATGGCCACTTCTTCCGATCGCCTTAGAGACTTCTTCTGGTTTTAGATATACTTGGGCAGTCATATTCTCGTCGTTCAACTTAACTGAACTTACCCGGGCAGGGCTAAGTGCTCGAGTAACCAATAATTGTTTATTGTTGGTCCAGTTGATCACATCAATATTCTCATTTCCAAGTTCACGAACGATTCCGTGAATTCTTGACCCCTTCATTCCGACACAAGCACCAACCGGATCGATACGATCATCATATGAATCAACCGCTACTTTTGCCTTTTCACCAGGGATTCGAACCACTTTTTTAATGGTAATCAAACCGTCAAAGACCTCAGGGATTTCTTGGTGGAACAGTTGTTCTAGAAACTTTGGAGAAGTACGAGACAATACAATCGACGGCTTAGCACCCTTAAGCTCTACGCTTTCGATAATTCCGCGGACGTTATCACCTTTTCTAAAGAAATCAGAAGGGATTTGACGATCTTTTGGAAGCACAATCTCGTTTCCTTCATCATCGAGAAGGATAACCGCCTTATGGCGAATATGATGCACCTCAGCAGTGTAGATTTCACCTTCGAGATCTTTGAATTGCTTATAAATATTCGTATTGTCGTGTTCCTGAATTTTGGCTACTAAATTTTGACGTAAGGCCAAAATAGAGCGACGACCCAGATCAATAAGCTTCACCTCTTCTGACACGTCTTCACCCACTTCAAAATCAGGTTCAATTCGACGCGCAGCTGAAAGCGAAATCTGTTCGTTCTCATCCTCGACCATTCCATCTTCAACAACCACACGGTTTCTCCAAATTTCAAGATCTCCTTTGTCTGGATTGATAATAATATCAAAGTTATCATCCGAGCCAAACTTCTTTTTCAAGGCATTCCTAAATACCTCTTCAAGAATCGCCATAAGCGTTACTCTGTCGATGAATTTGTCGTCCTTGAACTCTGAAAACGACTCAATAAGTGCTAAATTCTCCATGATTAGCTGTTAAAAGGTTAACACTACGTGTGCTTTATTGATATCTGATAGTTGGATAATTTCCTTTCGGATTACCGTTTGCTTCCCTTTACCCACTTCTTTTGGGATCCTTTCCGACCATTGAAGTGTAATTTGCGAGGGGTTTGCTTCTATAAGTTCGCCCTCAAAACTATCATTTTGGACGGTGACCTTCAAATTTCTTCCTATATGTTTCGGAAACTGTCTAGCTAAGGTAAGCGGCGCTGTTGCACCTGCGGACTGAACACTTAGCGAAAAATCGTGAACTTCACGATCTAAATTGTGCTCAACAGCTCTCGAAACCTCTACACAATCTTCAACAGTAACTCCGCTATCACCGTCAATCACCACTTCTATGTGGCTATCACTTCCGATTGAAAAATCAATCAAAAACAGATCAGGTCTCTTTTCAAAGGCCTGATTCAAAAGCGAAATTACTTGTTCTTTAAATTCCATAATACGTAATAAAAGAGGGGACAAATGTCCCCTCTTCATGTGTTTTTACTATCTATTCAAGCTTAGGCTTGAAGGAAAGCTGTTGGCCTACAAGGACTCGAACCTTGAACGACTGAACCAAAATCAGCTGTGTTA
>CAZUBV010000056.1:0-8452 GCA_964618875.1 uncultured Flavobacteriaceae bacterium | reverse complement strand
CCTAGAGAGATCTGTCCAGGCAGCATCCATTTGATCTTCTGCGAACTCTACAGCTGTACGAATCGCAGCGTCTCCGCCAGCGATTAGACCGATCACCCGGTTGTGATCTAAACCAAAAGTAGGTGGAATTTCGGAGGCGTCTAAAATCCCTAAACGACCAGAAGTCCCTGCACCGATATAAAATAATCTTCCGCCCGACAAGAATCGGGGCAATAACTGATCAATGAGGGTAGTGATTTCAGCAACCGCATGTTGAACGGCCATAGCCACCTTTTGATCTTCATTATTGATAATGGTCAAAATCTCGAGCGTTGATTTTTGCTCTAAATCACGATACAAGGATTCCGATTCGGTAATTTTTATAAAACTCATGCTACAAACATAGTATCTTTTCGTTCTGAATAAATTCAAAATGAAAACCGCAATAGGAGTTGGCTTAATGTCTGGAAGTTCGCTCGATGGAATAGACCTATGTTGTGCGGAGTTCCATTATACTCCAACCGGAAGCTATCAGTTTCATTGGATAAAAACGAAAACCTACCCGTTTCCGACTGCCTTGTTTGATCTACTTTCTGATCTAACCGAAGCTCAGCGCCATAGGGGCTCAGAAATAGATTCCATTTTTAGCCATTTTGCACTTGATTGTCTTCAAGACTTTATCACATCAATCGAACCCGGCATCTCAATCGATTTTATCGCTAGTCATGGACATACCGTAAAACACGATCCAAGTAAAGGACTAAGTATTCAAATTGGAGATGGATCTTACTGGGCCAAAGAACTTAACATTCCCGTGATTTATAATTTTAGAGAAAGAGATGTTAAACTAGGCGGACAAGGAGCACCACTAGTACCTATAGGCGACCATCATCTATTCAACAATTACGACGGCTGCCTAAATCTTGGGGGGATCGCGAATATTTCATTCCAAAAAAAAGGTAAGCGACTCGCATTTGATATCAGTATGTGCAACACCCCACTAAATGATATCGCTAACAGAATGGGAATGCCTTTCGATTCTAATGGTGATTTGGCTCGATCTGGAATACTAATCCCTCAACTGCTAAGCAAGCTCAACGCACTTTCATATTTCGCATTACCGTATCCAAAATCTTTAGATAAATACTGGTACTTAAGCGAAATAAAACCACTTTTTGAAACCCAGAAATATGCTAGCAATGATCTATTGTGCACCCTTACCGAGCATATTGCCTACAACATTGCAATAGCCATTCATTTTATAGAGGATGATGATTCGGGCTTAGGTACAAAAACTATACTTACCACCGGAGGAGGAGCTTATAATACGTTTTTAATTGAGCGGATAAAAAATCATCTAAGGCCTAATTACGAGATCGACCTGGGTTCAAAAGAACTTATAAAATTCAAAGAAGCGCTCATTTTCGCCTTTATGGGTTTTCTCAGACTAAGGGGCGAAGTAAATATTTGGTCTAGCGTTACTGGAGCAGCCAGTGATTCCTGCAGTGGAGATATCGCTTGGGTTTAATCACTAGTTTGTACTTTTGAAACTCAAACAAGAATTACATGTATATTATAGGAATTACCGGTGGATCAGGAAGTGGTAAAAGTTCTATTGTCGCTGCTATTGCTTCTGAATTTCCTAAAGACAAACTCACTGTTCTTTCACAAGACCGGTATTACCGAAACCTCGACCATTTAAGCCCAGAGCAGCGAAGCAAACAAAACTTTGACCATCCAGATGCTTTTGATTACGACTTGCTTCAACAGCAACTATCCGTATTAAAATCAGGAAAATCAATAAGAGCACCTCGATATAGTTTTGTTCATGAAACCCGAGAAGAAGGAACCGATTGTATTGAGCCCACTCCTATTTTACTTCTCGAAGGTATCCTTCTTATGAACCATGCAGAGATCAAATCAATGGTTGACCTTTGGATCTATGTTGATACCGATGAAGATCACCGCCTGATGAGAAGGTTACTCAGAGATACAAAGGAACGCGGACACGACATTTCCAAAGTTTTTAAGCGCTACACCGAACAGGTCAAACCGATGCATCAGAATTATATTGCATCCACAAAACATCATGCTGATCTGATTATCAACAACAACGAAGACTTTAATCGTTCCGTGCTATTCCTTAAAAACGCATTATTTTATATGCTACAATGAAGAATATAAAACTTCCTGGGTGGATGAATTTGCTAAAGAACATTTACCTTTTAATCAGCTTATTTTTTGTGATTTGGATGGTATTCTTCGATTCTAATTCGGTACTCATCCAATGGCAACTAAGTAAGGAGATTAGAGAACTAGAGCGTGAGAAGCGTTATCTTCAAAAAGAAATAGCAAAAGACAAATTGCTTTTGGAGAAATTCGCTGATTCATTAGAAAAAGAACGCTTCGCTAGAGAGACGTATTATTTTAAAAGAGCAAACGAAGATATTTTTATTATTGAATTTCAAGACAGCCTAAAAAAAGCTCAATAAGACCTCAATTATTAACAATTTAAAGTAGACGTTTGCCGTCTCGCTTGCTAAAATTGTATTTTAGAGCCTCTTTAAACAGATCATGGGTAAAATAATTGCCATAGCGAATCAAAAAGGTGGAGTTGGTAAAACAACCTCATCGGTAAACCTCTCAGCGGCCTTAGGAGCACTCGAACAAAAAGTGTTGCTCATAGATGCCGACCCACAAGCTAATGCTTCTTCAGGTTTAGGTATAGATATAGAAAATGTCGGTCTCGGAACCTACCAACTTTTAGAACACACTGCAAAGGCCGAAGAGGTGATCTATCCCTCGAACTCGCCAAATGTCGATATCATTCCCGCCCATATTGATCTAGTAGCCATAGAAATTGAGCTTATTGAAAAAAAGCGCAGAGAGTACATGCTCAAAGAAATCATTACACCACTAAAAGAGCGGTATGATTACATCATAATTGACTGTGCACCTTCTTTAGGACTGCTCACACTAAATGCACTAACCGCTGCCGACTCGGTAATTATTCCGATCCAATGTGAGTATTATGCCCTCGAGGGTCTTGGTAAACTGCTCAACACCATTAAAAGTGTACAAAAACTCTACAATAAAGATCTAGATATTGAAGGAATGTTGCTAACCATGTATGATTCGAGGCTTCGATTATCAAATCAGGTTGTAGAAGAGGTAAAAAAGCATTTCGGGGATATGGTTTTCGAGACCATCATTCAACGAAATGTGAAGCTTAGTGAAGCACCAAGTTTTGGAGAAAGCATTATTAGTTACGATGCAAGCAGCAAGGGGGCTGCAAATTATTTAAGCTTAGCGAAAGAGCTCATTCAAAGAAAGCCCCAGAAGAAAACGAAGAAAAATTCATGAGTAAATCGCGAAAGCAAGTATTAGGTAAGGGGCTTTCGGCCCTGCTTCAGGACCCAAACAACGGTGAGCAGCGCGCACATGCGGTTAATAGCCCGATGATGGCTTTTATCGACCCAAATGATGTAGCTGTTAACCCGTTTCAACCCAGAACACACTTCGATGAGCAAGCACTCTCAGATCTTGCACAATCTATTGCTGAGTTAGGTATCATTCAACCAATCACTGTACGAAAAATTGAAGATGGAAGTTTTCAATTGGTATCTGGCGAACGAAGATTACGAGCAAGTAGGCTAGCCGGTTTAAAAGAAATCCCTGTTTTTATTCGAGAGGCAAATGATCAAGAATCACTTGAAATGGCTCTCGTTGAAAACATACAGCGAGAAGATTTAGACCCTATCGAGATCGCACTCTCTTATCAGCGTCTAATCGATGATATCGCACTAACTCAAGAGGCAATGAGTCAAAGAGTTGGAAAGAAAAGATCTACCATTACCAACTATCTACGTTTACTTAAGTTGCATCCGCAGGTTCAAGGAGCACTCCGCTTACGAGAAATTTCTATGGGACACGGAAGAGCATTAATGGGTTTGGAGTCTGAGGAATTACAACTAAAAGTTCTTTCCGAAATTATAGGTAAAGGTCTTTCGGTACGTGCAACAGAATCTCAAATCAGAAAACTACTAGCCCCAAACAAACCCACTCCTGCTTCATTTGCTTTGGGAAAAAAGGGACTGCTGGCGGTCGAAGAATTAGAGGTGTTTTTAGGGAGAAAACTTGTCATAACTTCAAGTGAGAACGGGTCAGGTAAACTAACTATACCCTTTACGTCAGAGAAAGACTTAAATCGCCTTAAAAAGCAGCTGTTAGGTGAATAAACTCCTTTGGCTTTTCTTGTTGCTTAATACCAGTGTTTTACTGGGTCAATCGGTTCAAGAGAAAGCTGCATCTGACTTGGTATCCGATAAGATCCAACGCAAAGAAGAGCGAAAACTGCGACAATTAGAACGAACCTTAAATCCGCTATCACCATCTAGAGCAAGTTTCTTATCGGCAGCGGTACCTGGTTTAGGTCAGTTTTATAATCGAAAATACTGGAAAGTTCCCTTGGCTTGGGCAGCCGTTGGTACAGGAGTTTTTGTGTATCAATTCAACCAGACCGAATACTTGAGATACAGGACCGCTTTTAAACTTAGATCATCAGGATTTACAATCGATGAATTCTATGATATAAACAGCGATGGTTTAGGTCCAGATGTTTCTGACCGAGCGCTCGAAGAGGCTCAAAAGAAGGCACAGAGTCAAAGAGACTCTTCGTTACTCATTGCTATCGGGCTGTATTTATTAAACATTCTCGATGCTAGTGTCGATGCACATTTAAAGCCATTCAATATGAATGAAAATCTAACTGTTCAACTGCAACCCATTCTTGCTCCTAATCCAATTGAATCGGGAGCACAACTTGGATTGTCATTAAAAATAACCCTATGAGTAATTTTGTTCTATTAGGCTACGGCCGCATGGGTAAACGCATTCAAGAAATTGCGGAGTCAAGAGGTCATCGTATTGTTTTGGCTACAAGCCACACCCCTCCGTTTATACCAGAAAACGCAGATGCAGTAATCAATTTTAGTACACCAGACTCTGCCTTTGAATTGGTTCGTTTATCTCTTGAATCCGGCACTCCCGTAGTTTCAGGAACTACCGGTTGGGATAATCAAATTGCAGAAGCAGAAAGCTTAGCCAAAAAACAACAATCAGCGTTTATATACTCGAGCAATTTTAGTTTAGGTGTCAATTTACTATTCGCCTTAAACAAGCGATTTGCCGAGCTTATGACATCCTACCCAGCGTATCAACCAAGAATCGAAGAAATACACCACGTTCATAAGATTGATGCTCCAAGTGGCACGGCGATCACCTTGTCCGAACCCCACATAAATGCTAGGAAATTCAACGGTTATCAACTCGGAGATTCCGAAGAAAAGTTGCCAATTTACTCTATAAGAAAAGACGAAATACCTGGAACCCATCATGTTCATTACAAAAGTGATATCGACCAAATCACTTTATCTCATGAAGCATTCAATCGGGATGGTTTTGCCTTGGGAGCAGTAATTGCAGCAGAATGGATCGTTGGCAAAATGGGTATTTTTACCATGAATGATGTTTTAAATCTTTAGTTATGTCCTTTCTAGGTTGGTTCTTATTTTTCATAGTTCTTCAGATTATACATGGCTTAGGCACCTTTAATTTGTATCAAAAGGCGGGTGTCAAAGGATACAAGGCCTTTATTCCGATATACAACGTTATAATCGCTTTGCGCTTTTTAGAACGTCCTTGGTGGTGGGTTATCTTGTTTTTTCTGCCCATTATCAATCTGATCATCATTCCGGTATTTTGGATTGACCTGTTATATGCATTCAAAAAAAACCCAAAACCAGCAGAAATGCTTTGGGTAACTGCTACCCTAGGACTTTACCTAGTGCCTTTAAATTTTCAGTCGGAAACAACCTTCCAAAAAGAACGCGAAAAACCAGAACAAACTAAAATAGGCCAGTGGCTATCCTCACTAACCTTCGCTATAATTGCCGCTACGATTGTTCACACCTATTTTTTACAACCCTTTGCAATACCAACACCATCACTAGAGCGAACATTGAGGGTTGGCGACTTCCTGATAGTAAGCAAGTTTCACTATGGTGCACGAGTGCCAATGACTGCGGTTTCTACACCAATGGTGCATGATACGCTACCAATATTAAAAATTAAATCATATTTAAAAAATCCCCAGCTACCGTATATGCGGATACCTGGATTTCAACGCATTAAAAAGAACGATTTAGTGGTATTCAATTGGCCTGCAGATACCGTTCGTCAATTTTTTGTAAAAGAAGCTGGGGTACAAAAACCAATTGATAAAAAGTCAAATTACGTCAAACGCTGCGTAGGAACACCCGGCGATACACTAGAGATTATCGATGGCATGGTGTACATTAACGGAGAATTGCTAGAATTAGATCAGCGCGCAAGGCCTATGTTTAACCATAAGGTTATAAGTGCGAAAGGCGTATCTCCCCGACTCCTTGCAGATGTAGACGCCGATGATTTCATGAGAACCTTTACAGCAGATCAATTAAATCAAAATCAGTATAATGCACTACTGCCCTACCTACTTGGGGTTAATCAAAAAGAAGACGGAAGTATCGAGTTGTACACCTCTAAAATTGGTATACCGATAGAGATTCTGCGTACCAATCGAATTGCACTAAAAGAACCACTAAAAACCGAGATAGTAGCTAATATGACCCTACAAGCTGCTGACAAGCTGCGATCGAACTCGAACATTGATAGTGTTTATATAGACCTTACCAAAAAAGGGATACCGGGTTACCGGATATTTCCTGAGCACTCCGATTATCCATGGAATGAGGACCAGTTTGGACCCTTATACTTACCTAAAAAGGGAGACGTGCTAAGCCTGACTGAGGCAAACTATCCACTTTATAAAAAACTGCTTAGAGACTATGAAGGGTATGCGATCGAGCGATCAGACAACACCTTTTATGTGAACGGAATCGAACAATCCCAATTTGTCATAAAACAGAATTATTATTGGATGATGGGTGATAACCGAGATCATTCCGAAGATAGCAGAAGTTGGGGATTTGTGCCTGAAAATCATATTCTTGGTAAACCGGTTTTTATATGGATGAGCTGGGATAACTTCAACGAAGGTATTTTATCGGTGAAGCCCAGGTGGGAGCGATTTTTCACCACTGTAAAAGGACCCGGCCAGCCTAGATCTTACTTATTCTTATTTATTATAGGCCTTGTTGGCTATTATGGATATCGATTCTATAAAAAAAGAAAGTAGCCATTGAGACCTATTGTTATTCATCCAAGTTACTTCCCTCCTACAGCCTATCTGGCTGCAATCTTACAAAATGAAGGGAACGTGCTTCTTGAGGCTGAAGACCATTTCCAAAAACAAACATTCAGAAATAGAATGGTAATAGGTACCGACAAAGGTCCGCTTACCTTGAGTATCCCTATAAGGCATCAAAAAGGAATTAGGCAAAAATATCGAGAAGTAGTAAGCGAGCCCACTTCTGATTGGAACCGACAGCATTGGAAAGGATTACAAACTGCTTATCGAACCTCTGCATTCTTTGAGTTTTTCGAAACTGATCTCGCAGCGTTTTTTGAGCACAGTACCGTCAATGTGTTCGAGCATAATCTAAATACCTTACGATTTCTTTGTGATGCATTTCGAATCCCGCTACAGACGACCGTAACGAGTTCCTATCAAAAGCAACCGTATACAAACAACTGCATTGATCTTCGCGACTGGATTCATCCTAAAATTTATACTGCGGTATCACCTAAATTACCGTATGCTCAGGTATTTGATGACAAAATTAATTTTCAACCCAATTTATCTTCTCTAGACCTACTAGTTAACCTGGGTCCAAAACAAGGTATAGCCTATCTAAAATCACTGCCTATCGCTGACCTTTTTTAAATAAAAAAGCCTTTTCGTCAGCACTCAGACTATCGTATCCTGAAGCACTAATCTTATCAAGAATTCGATCGATTTGCTCTTGCTCAGAACGATTCGAGTTCGACTGACTTTTTCTTCTCGAACTCGACGAAGGCTTTCTACCTGTAGTGAAAAAAGTAGGAAAACCTCCTTGCATAAACCCACGGATACTTGTTTGCATAAACTCCGCGATTTCAACTCCTTTTAGTAATTGCGAAGCCATAAAATAGCCAATTGCCGCTCCAACTAAATGGGCAATACGTCCGCCAAAATTAGAACCTCCGCTTAATTGTAGTAAATCGATAAGGACGAACAAAGCCCCTAGATGCCATAATTTAATGGTGAAAAACAATACACGTATAGGCTGATTAGGGGTATAAGTTGCCATAAATATGAGTACAGCCATGACACCGGCCGAAGAACCTACCAGAACACCTTGCGTACCAGAAATGGCATAAGTTAGAATAAAGCTAATACCCGCAAAAAAAACTCCGAGAAGATAAACGGTAAACAATCGCGCTGAATCATTTTGGGTTTTGTTTTGGGGTGTGGGGTTGTTGTTGGTGTTGT
>CAZUBV010000055.1:0-8875 GCA_964618875.1 uncultured Flavobacteriaceae bacterium | reverse complement strand
TGTATTACGATCAAATTGTATCGAGCATGACCCCGGTAGGCTTAACCCCGAACATCATCGAGGAACGCCAAATGAACATCGCTATCTTTGATGTATTCTCAAGACTGATGATGGATCGCATCATCTTTTTGGGTACCGGAATCAACGATCAGGTAGCCAATATCGTTCAAGCACAATTACTTTTTTTAGAAAGTACAGACGCCTCAAAAGATATTCAAATTTACATCAACTCACCGGGAGGAAGCGTGTATGCCGGCTTAGGTATTTACGATACGATGCAATTTATTCGACCTGATGTAGCTACCATATGTACAGGTATTGCTGCCTCTATGGCTGCAGTACTGCTTTGTGCAGGTGCAGACGGAAAACGCAGTGGATTGAAGCACTCTAGAGTGATGATTCACCAGCCATTAGGTGGTGCACAAGGGCAAGCTTCCGATATTGAAATTACTGCACGTGAGATTTTAAAACTCAAAGATGAGTTGTATGAAATCATCGCAAAGCACAGTGGACAATCGTTTGAAAAAGTCTACGAAGACTCCGATCGCGATTATTGGATGCGTGCCGAAGCAGCTAAAGAATACGGAATGATCGACGAAATCTTAGTTCGTTCGTAAGCATTACTAATGAGCAACACACCCTTACAATGTTCGTTTTGCGGACGCAAAAAAGAAGAAACCGAACTGCTAATCGCTGGCATTGACGCGCATATTTGTGATGCGTGTATCGAGCAGGCGTATACCATTGTAAGTGAAGAACGTAAGGGCCACGAGACAACCCAGCTAAAAGAAGCCTTACAGCTTAAAAAACCCAAGGAGATTAAAGCCTTTCTAGACCAATATGTAATCGGTCAAGATAAGACTAAACGGGTTCTTTCTGTAGCGGTATACAACCACTACAAGCGCTTGTTACAAGAGCGCGATAGCAACGATGTCGAAATTCAGAAAAGTAACATTCTCATTGTAGGGCAAACCGGAACCGGAAAAACCTTGGTGGCTAAAACTATAGCAAAAATGCTCGAGGTTCCACTAGCTATTGTAGATGCGACGGTACTTACCGAAGCAGGCTATGTGGGTGAAGACGTTGAGAGCATACTCACCCGATTACTTCAAGCCGCAGATTACGACTTAGAACGCGCTCAGCGCGGTATCGTATTTATCGACGAAATTGATAAAATTGCCCGTAAAAGCGATAATCCATCTATTACCCGAGACGTTTCAGGTGAAGGCGTTCAACAAGGCCTGTTAAAGTTATTAGAAGGAACCATAGTGAATGTGCCTCCTAAAGGTGGACGCAAGCATCCCGATCAAAAATTCATTGAGGTTGACACCTCAAATATTTTATTCATTGCTGGAGGAGCTTTTGACGGCATTGAACGACACATTTCAAAACGCCTTAACCAGCAGGCTATGGGATATAGTAGCTCAAAGGACAGCGAGCAAATTGACAAAAATAACCTACTTCAATACGTAAGTCAGAAAGACATTAAAAGTTTCGGACTCATACCTGAAATTATTGGAAGAATGCCTGTCTTAACCCATATGGACCCTCTTGATAAACAGAGCTTGTTATCGATACTTACCGAGCCCAAGAATGCGATTATCAAGCAGTATCAAAAGTTATTTGAAATTGACGGAATCAGCCTAGAGCTTACCCCAGATGCACTCGAGCTTTTGGTCGATAAAGCACTCGAACATCAATTAGGAGCCAGAGGATTGCGCAGTCTTTGTGAGGCAGTACTCACCGATGCTATGTTTGAACTCCCTTCTAGCGATCAGACGCATTTAAAAGTGAATGCCGCATACGTCACCGAAAAGTTGGCTTCTAATTCACTTACCAATTTAGAACAGTTTAAAGCGGCTTCTTAAGAAGGCAGCTGTTCATTCAAGCGAAGTAATTCCTCAACATAAGATCGGCTGTTAGAGAGACGAGGAATTTTGTGTTGTCCACCTACCTTATTTTGCTTATCGAGCCAATGATAAAACAGTTTAGGACGAGCTACCACTAGTTCGGGCATACGCAAGGTGATATTGTGCTGTCTTTTAGCCTCGTAGTCTGAATTTAAATGCTTTAGAGCCTCATCGAGGATACGCATGAATCGAGAGGAATCGTCGGGAGCGCTCGTGAATTCAATGACCCACTGGTGGGCTCCTTTTTGCGTTTCACTCATGAAAATGGGTGCAACCGTATAATCACGTATACTCGCCCCGGTTTGTTCGCATGCCGTACGCAAGCCCTGTTCTGCGTTTTCTACAATAAGCTCCTCACCGAATACATTAATAAAATGTTTGGTTCGTCCGGTGATTTTAATTCGATAGGGATCAAGTGAGGTAAAACGAACGGTGTCACCAATGATGTAGCGCCATAGACCCGCATTAGTCGAAATAACCATGGCATAATTGACACCCATTTCAACCTGCCAAATCGGAAGGGCCTTAGCCGTTTTCTCACCAAACTCATCGAGCGGAATGAATTCATAAAAAATGCCGTAGTCTAACATCAGTAGCAGATCGTTGTGGTAGTTACGATCTTGAATCGCAAAAAATCCTTCTGAAGCGTTGTAGATTTCGTAATACTTAAAGTTGACTTTAGGCAACAGCTTCTCGTATTGAGAACGATATGGGGTAAAACTAACCCCCCCATGAAAATACACCTCTAGGTTTTCCCAAATTTCGAACAAATGCTCCTTTCCGCTTTGACTCAGCAGTTCTTGAAGCAACACAAGCATCCAAGAAGGCACACCGGCTAGCGAAGTAACATTTTCTTTGGTACTCTCGGCAATTATCGCTGCGATCTTAGACTCCCAATCCGAAAGTAGAGAGACTTTGGTGCTAGGGGTACTGCTGTACTCTGCCCATTTAGGTAGGTTGTCTATTAAAATTGCCGATAAATCGCCAAAATATGACCCCTTGTCTTTGTACAATTCTTTACTTCCCCCTAGGCGTAGACTCTTTCCGGTAAAGAGTTTAGAGTTTTCGTTATTATTAAGATATAGTGATAACAGATCTTTACCACTCTTGTAGTGGCAATCGTCGAGTGCCTCTTGACTTACCGGAATAAATTTACTCTTGGCATTGGTGGTTCCGCTGCTTTTAGCAAACCACTTAATGGGGCTCGGCCAAAAGATATTCTGTTCACCTTCACGCGCACGAGTTATGCTATCGGCAATATCCTCATAATGAACAATAGGAACGCGCTCAGCAAACTGTTCATAGGTTACAATCGAATGAAAATTATAGGTTTTTCCAATCTCGGTACCCCTAGCGGTATCAATGAGCTTTTGCAGTACCTCTTGCTGTACCTCTGCCGGATACTGAAGGAATAATTGAATCTGATGAAAACGTTTTTTTAGCAGCCAAGAGGCTACAGAATTAAAAAGCGGCAGCATCATAATTCGTACATTAGGGGTTCTATTGTTCAAATATACACAACCCGCGCGATGCTGTACCAGACTGTACTTCGGAAGATGGATACCGAAAATCTCAATCCAGTTCATTACTTTCTGCCAATGGATCATGACTTATTACAAGTCAATCAACTCATCGGAAAACGTTTACGCATCAGTCACACGGGTTATCAATGCTTAAATTGCGACGATGATCATGGTATTTTTAGACAAGGGTTTTGCAAAAAATGCTTTTTTGAATCACCCATGGCAGGTAGCTGGATCATGAAACCTGAGGAGAGTAAGGCGCATTTGGGAATCGCTGATCGCGATCTTGAATTTGAATCAAAAATGCAACTGCAGCCTCATATAGTATACCTGGCTAACACCGGAGCAATCAAAGTAGGAATTACCCGAAAAAAACAGTTACCTACGCGTTGGATCGACCAAGGAGCCCACCAGGCCCTTGCGATTTTAGAGGTTCCTAACCGCTATCTAGCAGGCGTAGCCGAGGTGGCACTTAAAGCGCATATAAGCGATAAAACCAACTATCGCGTAATGCTCTCTAAACCCGAAGAAGCTCTCGATCTTATTGAGCACTGGAACTCCTTACAAATGTACCTACCCGATGAGGTGCAACAATACAAAATCGATACTGCAGTACAGCATATTCATTTTCCGTTTGCTCCTATAGGGGCGGATATTCAAAGCGTAAGTTTAACCAAAGATGCTCAATTTGAGGGGGTTCTGGAGGGAATCAAAGGGCAGTACCTGATTTTCGATCAAAACCGAGCGTTAAATGTACGCGGGCACGAGGGGTATACCGTAGGTATTGACCTTATTGGTTAGTTTCGAGCAGATCGATTTCTTCGTTCACTTCAAGTCCAAAATAACCGCGGGCCCAATACACTAGCGCATATAAGACAGGCGTATCTAACAGCGCAATCATCGCCTTAAACAAAAAGCCGGATAGCACTAAACCTCCAAATCGATCCCACTGTATTTCTCCAAAGACGCAGAGCAAGAACACTACAGCGCTTGTATCGATCAGTTGAGAAGAAAAAGTCGAAAAATTATTGCGAAGCCAAAGATGGCGACCGCGGGTCACACGCTTCCAAAAATGATAGATTTGAATATCGACAAACTGCGCAAGTAGGTAGGCCATCATCGATGAAAAAACCGCTACAATGGTATTTCCGAAAACCCTTGAAAACACCTCGTCGCTTACCGGAGACCAACTTGTAGCTAATACCGAAGATGCCGTATAAACAATCAGCAGTGAGAAAACAGAAGCAATAATACCCACTACCACCACCTTATTTGCCCACTTTTTTCCGTAAATCTCCGAGATCAAATCGGTGATCAAAAAGGTAAGTGGATAAGGCAAAATTCCGACCGATAACTCAAAGATTGGACTTGAACCCACACTCACTTTACCGAAAGGCTCCCACGAAAAAAACTTCTGAAAAATCAGATTAGAAACCACCAGCGAGGTTATAAACAACCCTGCTAAAACGAAATATAACGTGAAAGCCTGCGGACGCCTTTGAACCTTCATTAGTCTATGCTAAGTTCAAAAGGCATACGAGCCTGTACGCTAAAAGGCTCGTTACTGCTATGAAGCGCATCGGACCAGAACTGGGTGTAGGATTTCGCCCAAGAAGGAATCCGATCACTAAGTAGCCTGTTTACAGCCGCGTTTGGCAAGTCTCCGAAAAAGCGTTCAAATTCTGATTTATATCTGGGATATTCGCGAACCTTGTAGTCTGACAGATCTGCTAGCTCTGCGGCCTTTGTTAGGGCATCATCGAAGCTTCCGATTGAATCGATAAGACCGATCTCTAGTGCATCTTTGGCTAGATAAACACGACCCTGAGCAATCTGATCCACGGCTTCAATAGACATGCCTCGACCTTCGGCTACACGTGACAAGAAGGTTTGGTAGGTCTGCTCGATGCTCTGTTGCAATTCTGCGCGAAAACCGTCGCTAAGAGGCTGAAGAGCAGAGTAGGTCGCTGCATTTTTGTGAGTAGATAGCGAATAACTAGAAATACCCCACTCTTTAGCAAGAGGAGCTGCGTTTGGAAGGGTTCCAAAAACACCAATAGATCCCGTAATCGAAGTGGGTTGAGCGATGATATAACTTGCTGGAGCGGCTATATAATAACCACCTGAGGCCGCTACATCTGAGATAGAGACTACTACCGGTTTTTCTTTTGCTGTTTTTTGAACTTCTCTCCAAATAAGATCCGAAGTGAGCGCGCTTCCGCCCGGAGAATTAATGCGCAAAACTACTGCCTTTACCGTACGATCTTCTCTGACGCTTTTAAGCGCTTTATTCATGGTTTCTTGTCCCATTACGGTAGGCGACCCTTCGCCATAGAGAATGCTTCCTTGAGCATAAACTACAGCTATGCGGTCCGTACTAGCTGTTTTTACTGAAGGAATCGCTTTATGGTAGGTTGTAGCCGAAATCTTCTTGAGTTTCGACGCCTCGCTAAGGGGGTTGTTTGAAGCACCAACGGCGCGTTTAAGGGCTACTTCGTACTGATCTTCGTAGAGGGTACCCTCAATGACCCCAAGTTCAACGCAGCGCTCAAGGTTGCGGACTACTACCTCAGCTACCCACTGCTCAAAAGTGGTTCTATCTACCTTTTTGGAATCGCTCATTTGAGCACCCACCTCATTCCATAATCCATCAATGAGGGTTTGAATTTGAAGTATATTTTCGGCCGAAGGCTCATCGGCAAGGTACGGTTCTACGGCAGATTTGTATTTACCGTGGCGGATTACCTCCATCTTAAGACCGGTCTTGTCTTGAAAACTTTTATAATAGACCAGTTCAGAAGATAAACCTCGGAGTTCTACAAAACCGGCAGGCGTTACAAACACACTATCGGCCACCGATGAGAGGTAAAATGATTTTTGGGAATAGCTATCGCCATAGGCATAGATGAATTTACCCGAAGACTTAAAATTGATCAGTGCTTCTCGAAGTGTTTCGGCTTGTGCCCATCCGCCCATAAAGAACGGCGTTTCGATGCTGATTCCCGAAATTCTATCGTCGCTAGCCGCAGCTTTTACCGCCTCAACCACCTCGTCTAGCGCAATGGTCTCTTCGAAAAAACCAGCAAACGGATCACTATCGGTGTTGCCTTTGTAGTCTACCACAGGGCGATTAAGCGCAATTTTTAGTACTGCGTTATCCGGTACCGAAGGGGTCGAATCTAAATTACCTAAACCCGCGATGAGTACCACAAGTACGATTCCCATAAACCAAAAGGCGGCGATTACAGCAAAGAAGGTAGCGATAAAACGTCTAAAAAAATTCATAGCAATACACGTTTAAAGCCCCAAAGATACTGAAAGTTAAGCCCTTTTTGTACTTTCGAGCCCTATGCGGTATTCGACCTTTTTTTTGGGTATTGGAAGCAATCAGGGTGATCGGCTCATGTTGTTGCAACAAGCTGTTTTTGCGATTGATGAGAAGCTCGGTCGCGTTATATCAGTTTCTTCGGTGTACGAAACCCCTGCCTTAGGTTTCGAAGGGGCTCACTTCTTAAATGCATGCTTGGCTGTAGAGACAACACTTTCGGCAGAAGAATTGCTTGGTCATTGTCTGCAACTCGAGCTACAAGCAGGTAGAGATCGAAGCAAAACAGACGGCTATAGCGATCGGCCACTCGATATTGATCTGCTATGTGGGCCTGAAACGCTAAATACCCCTACCCTTTCGCTTCCGCACCCTAGAATGCAGCAGCGACGCTTTGTAATTGAACCGCTTTTTCAGATTGCTCCGCAATTAGTTCTACTTAATGAACCCATTAGCACTTATAAGCTTCGTTTAGAAAAAGATCATTCTCAGCCTATCAAGCGAGTAAAGCCTGGCTTATTTGCCAATCGCAAATCGCTTTGGCAGCAGAGTGAAACAGTGGTTTTAGAGGGGTGTATCGGGGTAGGTAAAAGCACACTTTGCGCAGCAATCTCAGCGCGATATGAGCTCGAAGCCCGTTTCGAAAAATTTGATGAAAACCCCTATCTAGAGCGATTTTATAATGATCCGAAGGCCTATGCGTTACCCGTTGAGCTACACTTTTTACTCGATCGTTTTGACGCCCTAAAATCAAGCAAACAGACTAGAGGAGTCATTAGTGACTACCACCTTTCTAAATCGATATTGTTTGCTGAGAACAATTTGAATGCTACCGATTTCAATCTGTTTAGCCGCTATTACAGCTGGGGAGATCGTTTGTTAAAAGCGCCAGGGCTTTACGTATTATTAGAAAACTCCCTTGAAGTTATTCTTTCTAATATCAAAAAGCGCGGTAGAACCTACGAGCAAAACATTGACCCGGCCTACCTTAATGCCATCATCGACCGCTATCGTGACTTTATAGCAAAACAAAAGCGCTGGAATACACTGATTCTTGATTTAAGCACTTTTGCCCCTTACGACACAGAAGATTTTTTAGACCAAGTAATAGATACTTTAGAAACACGACTTCTTGAAATCACTTGGAAAAAACAGCAAGGTAAAAAGATGCAAGACAAAAAAGGATTAACACTTTTTTAAGACAAAATTTGCATTTGTTAAAAACACGTAGTTAATTAGGCACAGCTTTGCTAACTAACTCAAACAAAAAACCCCGAAGAGTCTCAGATCTCTAGGGGTTTTTTGATATCTAATAACAGCTTTAGACCTAGTTGTTTTGTAGTAGTTCAGACACTTTCCAAAGAACAATTCCTGCCGATACTGAAACATTCAGCGAATGTTTAGTACCCTTTTGAGCGATTTCAACAACCCCATCGCAAAGCGGCATAATCGTATCATCTACCCCGTATACTTCGTTACCAAATACCAGTGCATATTTCTGATTCGGATCTAGTTGTAGATCGGATAGTTCTACTGAACCTGACGCTTGTTCTACCGCCCAAACCTGGTAACCTGACAATTTTAGTAGTTCGATTGCCTCTATAGTAGTGGGCATATGACGCCAGTTTACACTCTGCTCGGCTCCTAGAGCAGTTTTGCGAATTTCTTTATTTGGGGGTGTTGGAGTGATTCCGCATAGCAGCAGTTCTTCGATCAAAAACGCATCAGCCGTTCGAAATACCGAGCCAACGTTGTGGGCACTCCGTACCGCATCTAGCACGACCACAATGGGTTGCTTAGAAAGTTGCTTAAAGGTGGCTAGATCTGGACGGCCTAAGGCCTCGTTTTCCGTCTTTATAAAAGGCTTTTTCATAATTTCGACAAAACTATGGCAAAAAATAAGAAGGGCACCACGCCACTGATGCAGCAATACGAAGCAATTAAGGCAAAACATCCGTCTGCTCTGCTGTTATTTCGGGTGGGAGATTTTTACGAAACCTTTGGCTCAGACGCCGAAAAGACCGCGCGCATTCTAGGTATTGTACTTACTCAGCGCAATAATGGTGGTGATCAAACACCGCTTGCGGGCTTTCCGCATCATGCGTTAAACACCTATT
>CAZUBV010000054.1:0-9123 GCA_964618875.1 uncultured Flavobacteriaceae bacterium | reverse complement strand
TGTCCGCCTAAAAAATTCCCAATAGTCAGCATAATTAGCCCAATAGTTAGGGCCAGTTCGTTGATAATGGTAAGCTCTTTTACACTAATCTTCATGCGCGCTACATTCGAATCATTAGTCAAAACAATTAGTAGTAAAGAAACTACTCCAAGTATCATTCCAACAGTAAGTGGACCATAGGATCCAACAATCACAGCAACGTGAATCATGAGCCAGTAACTATCTAGAACGGGCTGAAGATTAGCCACCGCAGGGTCTACCCAATTTTGGTGTGCAATCCATAAAAGCATTGAAGCCACAAAAGTCGATGATGCCATGGTAAAGTCGCTTTTTCGTCCTAGAGCTAACCCAATTCCCAAGGTTGCCCAAGAAACATAAAGTATACTTTCATAGGCATCACTCCAGGGTGCGTGCCCAGAAATATACCAGCGCATTATTAATCCTGCTGTATGAAGCGCAAAAAGTACATAGATAATCACCTTTAGAGCGGCTATAGAAACCTGCAAGCTCTTACGTCTCTTGTATATGTTCGCTACTACGATAAAAAACAGAAGTAACCCGATAAGAGCATCATACTTGTATAATCGATTAAACAGATCTAATCGATTATAGGTGATTTCGGCAGTTATTTTAGATTCTGAAGGAATAACCTCGTATCCCAGTTGTTGTTGACTCCGCTTAAGGCTTGTAAGAAGCTGATTCGCTTGGGTGTAATCTCCAGTTCGCACCCCTTTATCAACATATTGTAGGTAAAGAGGTACTGAATTTGCAACAAAACTTCCGTAAAGGGTGTCGGAAAGGCTAATAACACCGGATCTGAACTCTAGAGCTGAGGTCCACTTGTTGTTCTCGTCAGTAGGTACGGGAAATATCTTAAGAACATCGCCACTTAACGCACGATTAAGTAGCGCTAATCGGTTAGCTGCATCTTTAAAGTCTTGTTGAAATTTATTGGGAGTCGATGTTGCATAGGCCTCTTGCAGGTAAGGTCCTAATTTATTTGATCCATCAGCATCAAAAAAATCGGTAACCTTAACAAAGCGCTTGGCTTTGTCTACCCCTATTATTTCTCGAATACTATCGTTTTGTGCCTTCTTATCTAACGCAATGATTTCTGTATTATACCATAGCCCAGGATAAAGCATCATTGAGAGCATTACCTGCTCAGGTGTTAAACCCTTGTAGTCATTTTTAAAGCTAAGTTTTCGCAGCAGTTCAGAGGCAAAGGTATGGGCGGGTTTCATCCGCCCCCTATCGTCCTGTATCACTAGTGAGGCAAACGCCTCTGCATGCTGTTTATCAACTACATTCTCAAAAATGATCGAATCTACCTCTTGCTGAGTGGGTAGATTTGGGTTTTGCTGGGACCAACCAAAAGAAGTACTCAGTAGTAACGCAATAGCTGCTAAGGAACTTTTCTTTACACTGAGCTTCTCTAAAGATGTAGCTAAGACTTTAAATCGTGTTTTTCCAAAAAATAGCAGTCCCATAAGACCTATATACAGTAAAAAATAACCGATGTAGGTAATCCATGTTCCGTAAAAATCATGATTTACCGATAAGACTGTGCCGCTTTCGTCCGGAAAGAAACTAGACTGAAAGAATCGGTAACCTTTATGATCAAGTACATGATTCATATAAATATCGTAATCAAATGGTTCGATATCTTCAACCGTTATTCGACTCATAAAAGAGGCGTAATTCGATTCGGTTCCGGGATATTTTTCGGCGATAAAATCATTTAAACGCACTGCGAATGGTAAGGCATACTCTTTCGAACCGTATCGCATAGTAAACTCTAGATTGCCAACAGTAATCGGCGCTTCAAAATCAGTATATCCTTGTCCACCCAATAAAATGATCTCTTTAGTCTGATCACCTGCAGTTATCTGCAGAGTAAGGGCCTGTTTTACGTCTTGTTCTTGCGATTGCTTCTCACTAGCTACTACTCCTATCCTGCCGCGCTTGGCAAATTCAGGAATCACAAAGGCTAAATCACCTAAGGTATACAGTGATCGCAATTGTAATTCTTCGGTCGTATCAGCGGCTAGAACGCCTTGAAACTGATCCGACATTCTCATATAATTCGCTGCAAATGGACTATTGATTGTATAGTTCCCATTCTCATCCAATACAATAGAAATAGCTCCGTCAGTAGGCTGATTAAAAGAAAACAGGGTGTTGTGAATATTCGAAACGGTTCCTTCTTCAAGAAAATGTTCATGACGCGTTCCGTCACCTGACTCTACTATTTTTAGGAGTAATTTGCCGTTTGCATCTTCAATAATGTCCTCTTTCGCTGCTTCTAAAAACGATACGTATTCGATAGTTACAGGAGTAGATCCAAAATTGGTTTTCCATGGAAAACTTGACTTCTTCCCTTCCGAACTAAAAATCATATCATCTTCAAGAACCTTTCGCTTTCGTTCGCCTTGAAGATCTCCGTCGATATAAGCCGTAACAAATGTTTTGTCCGAATAAAAGCTAGATACACTGCTACCCTCGGCTATAGGCATCATCCCTTCAAAACTTATATATCGTGTCACGCCTGCACCTATGATAATCAACACCCAGCTTAAATGAAGTAACAGTATTGGCCACTTACTCCATTGCAGTAATCGGTAACGAGAGATATTACCCATAAAGTTGATCACGAAAAGGAGCATCATGATCTCAAACCAAGTAGCATTATATATGTAAATACGAGCTGTAGCCGTACTGTAGATGCTCTCAAGGAATGTTCCAACTGCCATTGCTAATGCGAAAAGGATAAATAGCATTGACATAAGTCGGGCAGAGAACAGGATTCTAAGCAGTGGATTACGCATGAAAAACAAGTTAGAATGAGCATGCAAAATTACGGTCTTTTGAGCTAAAAACTGTAGTTTCGAATGTGGATATGAATCGATCAATAGGTATTGTTGGAACCGGAGCTCTAGCCCGAAATTTATTCGCGGCATTTAAAAGGCAACCTCATTATTCGATTACCGTTTATGGTCGCAGTAAAAACGATGCTAAATTTTTCAGTGAACAATTCTGTCCCAGCTTAGATGGGCTCTTGTCATGCGAGCTAATCTTCTTAGCAGTGTCAGATCGAGCTATTGAAAAACTTGCACATGATCTCGAGGCATTTACCGGTATTCTAGTGCACTGTAGCGGAGCAACGCCCATGCTAGCTAATAAACTAATTACCGGAGTTTTATATCCGCTCCAAAGCTTTTCAAAAGAACAACTAACTGATTTTTCAGTGGTCCCGCTACTCGTAGAAGGCTCAACTAAAGAAGCTGAAAACATATTAGTCGAAATTGCAAATAACCTATCTCGTCATGTAGAACGCGCTACTAGTACTGAGCGATTAAAACTTCATTTAGCAGCTGTTTTTGCTCAAAACTTTAGTAACCACCTCATCGCCCTAGCACAAGAGTATATAAAAGGCGAAGGGTTAAACTTTACGCTTCTTGAACCGCTACTTAAGTTAGGGATAGAAACAGCTATTACTAGCGACGCTAAGGCATTACAAAGTGGTCCTGCAAGGCGAGGCGACCAAATCACCATAGATAAACATCTAAACCTTTTAGAGAAGCACGAAAGACTTTTACACCTGTATCAAACCCTATCGAAATCTATTGAACAGACCTATGAAAAAAATATTTAAAGCAGAACTTACGCACATTACTCACTTTATTTTTGATGTAGATGGAGTGATGACTGACGGAACCGTTAGCATCGATGCTAACGGAGAACTCATTCGCACCATGAATGTGAAAGACGGTTACGCACTAAAAACAGCGCTGAATCATGGGTATGGTATAGCTATCATTACCGGAGGCACCAATCAGGGAGTAAAAGACCGATTACAGGCCTTAGGCATTAGGGATATTTTTTTGGGCGCACACGATAAAGATCGCGTGTTAGAAGAATACTTAGAGGACTACGACATTGATCCCAAACATTGCTTGTATATGGGAGATGATCTACCTGATTTGACAGCTATGAAACGCTGTCATATAGCCACTTGTCCGCAAGATGCTGTTCCGGAGATTAAAGCACAGGTCAACTACGTCTCTCATTTAACAGGAGGAAAAGGCTGCGTTCGGGATGTAATCGAACAAGTATTAAAGGTAAATGGACACTGGAATCATGATAGCGAAACTACTAGCGCGTAACAATCGAACGCTAATCCTTGGATCGGGCTCTCCGAGAAGAAAGCAGTACTTAGAAGATTTAGGGGTACCCTTTGAAACTCGAATCTCGAACGTTTCTGAGGTTTATCCCAAAGAGCTTAAGGCTGAGGAAATTGCGATCTATTTAGCGGAATTAAAATTCGAATCTCTCGAAAAAGATTTGAACTTAAATGAACTACTTGTCACTTCTGACACGGTAGTTTGGTGCGAAGGAGTTTCACTAGAAAAACCCGCAAACAAGGCGGAAGCAAAACAAATGATTGAACAACTCTCGGGTAAAACTCACCAGGTGTTCAGCGCAGTCTGTATTGGAGATCGTATTCGACGTTGGAGCTCATGCGCAACTACCGAAGTTACGTTTAGATCACTATCTTCTGAAGAAATCGATTTTTACATCACGCGCTTTGAGCCTTATGATAAGGCAGGCGGATATGGGATTCAGGAATGGATTGGCCTTGTGGGCATTACTCACCTATCTGGATCTTATACTGGGGTTGTAGGTCTACCTACCGCGTTATTTTACCAGGGACTCATTTCATTTTTAGAAGAATAATTTTGTTTAGCTAATTAGTTAATTTCGTTAAACAAAGTATATCTTTGTACCATGTTTTGGTATTCTATAGAAAGCTCACAATCGCTCCCAATTTCATCTACTCAGGCATGGGATTTTCTGTGTGATGCACGAAACCTCGAGTTCATGACTCCAAAGAAAATGGGGCTTAAAATTTTGTCGAAAAAAAACAACACCCCTCTATTTAGGAAAGATTCTATATTATAGTGTTCGACCCCTACCCTTTTTTAAGGCGCTATGGATTAGCGAAATAAGTTCCTACCAGCACGGCGTTCGATTTTCTGATCGACAACTACAGGGCCCTTACGCGGCCTGGCACCATGAGCACGAAGTGATCGAAATCGGTTCTCAAAATTGTACCGTAATCGACCGTATATTTTTCAAGATGCCTTTTGGTTTCTTGGGTGGGTTATTGTTCCACTTAGTGGTCAAAAATGCCCTTGAAGAGACATTTTCTTACCGATATGCGCAATTGGAAAACTGTTTTCCATCAAACGAAAGACACCCCTATTCATTTACATTAAAACGAATTAAAGCGATATGAAAACATTTTTACTTATCGGTGGATCTACCGGAATCGGCTACTCACTAATGCATGAATTACTAGAATCCGGAAATAAAGTGTTTATGGCTTCTCGAAACGAGCCAGATATTGAACATGTGAACTTTACCCATTACATATTTGATGTGCTTCAAGATGATTTTTCGCTTCTAACCACTCTAGGACCCTTAGATGGACTTATTTACCTGCCTGGTAGCATCGCTTTAAAACCACTGGGTATGCTCAAAGAAGAAGATTTTAGATCGGATATGGAACTTAATTTTTTCAGTCTAGTTAAAACAGTTAAAACAGTTGCAAACCAACTAAACCAAGGGGCTTCTCTGTTATTTTTCTCAAGTGTCGCTGCAACTACCGGAATGCCATTTCACACCTCGATTGCCGCGGCAAAATCGGCAATCGAAGGATTCGCTAAAGCACTAGCCGCGGAAAACGCTCCAAAATGGAGAGTCAATGTCATTGCTCCCTCACTGACTGATACCCCGCTCGCCGGTCGTCTGCTGAGTAACGACAAAAAACGAGAACTAATCGCAGAAAAACACCCATTAAAACGTGTTGGTAGTGCTCAAGAAATCGCCCAAATGGCTCATTTTCTCATAAGCGATAAAGCTGGCTGGATCACAGGCCAAGTCATTGGTATTGACGGTGGAAAATCAACGCTAAGCATCTAATATGAACGGAATATTTTGGTTTAGACGTGATCTTCGCCTAGAAGATCACAAGATCTTGTATAAGGCCCTCAGGGAATGTGAAAAGGTGTCTTTACTATTCATATTCGATAAAGATATCCTAGATCAACTACCCCGTGATGACCACAGAGTGAGTTTTTTATTTCAACGGCTTTCGTTGCTTCAATCCGAGCTACAAGTAACGGGTAAACAACTTCAGCTCTTATACGGAAATCCCTTAGAGGTATTCGAAGAGCTAGTTGAGAAAAACAACGTTGATATCGTCTACACCAGTGCAGATTATGAGCCCTATGCGCGCAAACGTGATGGAAAAGTTGCAGACTTGCTAGCTCGTAAAAACATACCATTTATTAGACTAAAAGAAGGTGTAGTTTTCGAGCAAAACGAGATTGTCAAGGATGATGGAAGTCCTTATGTAGTATTTACACCCTACAAAAAGAAATGGATGGCCGCACTTCGGCCTGAAAGCGATTTGGCAAGTTTTCCGAGTGAACATCACCTTACTAACGTATCGAGCAGCACATTAAACAGTAACTATACGGTTGCGGAGCTATCAGATTTTGGATTTAAAAAAAGCAGCTTAACCGCTCCAACTTCTAGATTAACTCCTTCACTGATCGATCAGTATGAGGCTACTAGAAATTTTCCGGGTATTCCGGGCACCTCGCAGCTGGGAGTATATTTGCGTTTTGGAACCATTTCTATCCGCAAACTGGTTAGAGAAGCATTAGATTCAACGAATCACACCTTCCTTAGTGAGCTCATTTGGAGAGAGTTCTTTCAGCAAATTCTATGGCATTTTCCGCATACCGTTACGCGTTCTTTTAAGACCGCTTACGACGCCATACCCTGGCGAAATGCTCCTGAAGACCTTGAGAAGTGGAAACAGGGAAAAACAGGTTATGCACTTGTCGACGCAGGGATGCGCGAACTGAACGCTACTGGCTACATGCACAATAGAGTGCGTATGCTAACCGCGAGCTTTTTATGTAAACACCTCCTTATCGACTGGCGATTAGGTGAAGCCTACTTTGCCGAAAAATTATTTGATTTCGAGTTGGCCTCAAATATCGGAAATTGGCAGTGGGCAGCCGGATCTGGGGTAGACGCTGCTCCCTATTTTAGAATTTTCAATCCTGAAACTCAAATAAGCAAATTCGATCGCGACCTTCGCTACATTAGAAAATGGGTACCTGAATTTGAGTCGTTGAATTACCAGCCTGTTGTAGATCACAAATTCGCGCGCGAACGCTGTTTAACTACCTACAAATCAGCACTACAATCTTAAGACTGTTTTTGTATCTTGGTTCAAAACCAATACGATATGAAAACGATAGTTTTAGTTGCAATAGCACTTTTGGGTTGTACTCAGTTAAGTAGTGCTCAACGCCTCAACAAGCATAAAAAAGAAGTTATTGCATCTGTTGAAAAGCACGAAAGTGCACTCATCGCTATAAGTGACTCGATATGGGCGCTTGCTGAAACCGCATTTGAAGAGCATCAGTCTTCTCGAATACTAGCTGATTATGCCGAACAGCAAGGCTTTAGCGTTGAACGAGGAGTTGCAGGCATGCCCACAGCCTTTGTGGCAACCTATGGAAGCGGATCTCCTGTGATTTCTGTTCTTGGGGAGTTCGATGCCCTTCCGGGTATTTCACAAAAAGCAAGTCCTACTAAAGAGGCCCTACAAGAGGGTGCAGCTGGTCACGGATGTGGACATAATCTATTCGGAGCCGCCAGTTTGGGAGCCGCTATTGCCGTCAAGGAACTCATAGGTTCAGGAAAACTCAAGGGAACCGTTAAATTCATGGGGACACCCTCAGAAGAAAAATTCTTTGGTAAAATCTGGATGGTTCGCGAAGGAATTTGGAACGATGTAGACGTAAACCTCAGTTGGCACCCTGCAGCACAGACCGAGGCAGATGTTCAAAGTTCTCTCGCGTTAGTTGACTTTAAAGTCGAATTTTTTGGTCAAACGGCCCATGCATCTGCAGATCCTTGGAACGGACGTTCTGCTTCAGATGCCCTAGAAATTTACACTACCGGAATTAATTATTATCGAGAACACATTAAGCCTACCGTTCGAATTCATTATCACATACAAGATGGTGGCCAAGTAGTAAATGTAGTCCCTGACTATTCTAAACTTTGGGTCCGCGTTAGAGATACTAAAAGAGAAGGTATGATGTCCGTCTACAATCGAATTAAGGAAATGGCCGAGGGAGCCGCAATAATGGCGGATGTAGACTACAAGATCTCTTTAATCTCCGGTATTTATGAGGTACTAGTTAATCGTCGCGGAGGAGAGATCATGCAATCCAATCTCGAACTTTTAGGCCCAATAAGTTACACCGAAGAAGAAATCGCATTTGGTAAACAAATTCAATCTCAAACGGGTAAAGAACAGTTAGGTATGGACAGTGCAATCCGTCCATTACAACCCACAGCAGAGCATCCAGGTGGCGGATCAACCGATGTAGGTGATGTAAGTTGGAATGTTCCCAATATTAATTTAGGGGTAACTACTGCCCCAAAAGGAACACCCTGGCACTCTTGGGCGGTGGTAGCTTGTGGCGGAATGAGTATCGGTCACAAAGGAATGTCCTATGCAGCAAAAGCAATGGGAATGACCATGGTCGACCTGTTCCAAAATCCAAAATGGGTTAGTGAAATCAAAGAAGAATACAAAGAGCGTAAAGGAAATACAGTTTACGAGGCAATCGTTCCGGATGGCCCACCACCTGTTAACCAGTAAAGAAGTTAATAAAGCCTGTTCTATTGGACAGGTTTTTTTTATTAAACTAGCTTAAGTTGCCCTTGCCGTTGCCTTTATTAATTTTATAAAAAATTACTGCTATGACTATTTTCTCTATAGGCTTCCCATGGCCAACACAAGACCCTTTTTTATTATGCGCACACCATAATGACACGTACCCAAGGGGTAACCAGAAACAAGGTGTCGATAAAGAATTCTTAGACGGAAGAGCCCTAGGCAGTGACTTTGTAGGAAAAGATGGGTTTCGAATGTACCATGGAAAATCGGTTCCTGGTTTTCCATATCACCCGCATTGCGGGTTTGAGACCGTAACTTTAGTAACAAAAGGATTTATAGACCACAGT
>CAZUBV010000053.1:0-9166 GCA_964618875.1 uncultured Flavobacteriaceae bacterium | reverse complement strand
GCATCCTTCAGTGTTCAGGCACAAAAACGACATCCGTCGGGGCTGAATTTAAGAGGCGCAGACGCTGAACCGTGGAGTTTTGGTATTCTCTTCAATTTGAGCAACTACGGAACCAGTTATACCATAGAAAACCCTCCTATCGATAAACAGGAACTCAACATACATTCTGAACCTGGCGCAGGTATTAGACTCGTGGCAGAACGCAGATTAGCACATCGTCTCGATTTACGCGTAGAACCAGGAATTTTGCTCGATCGTGCAGGTATTGGAAATCCAGATGGGGGAATTACCGAGGTCCAATTACCCCTACTACTCAAATTTCAAGGGCAGCGCCATGCAAACTTTAACCCCTTTCTAATCGCTGGTTATCTCGGCAGTTTAAAAACCTCACAAGAATTGGAAAATTGGGCTGTTCCCTACAAACGGGTAATGCATTCGGTAGAGGCAGGAGCAGGAATTGATTTCTATCTTAAAAAAAGCAAACTTGGATTAGGTGTTCGAATGAACACACCCCTAGCAAGTGATCAAAGAAAAGATAAGCCTTCTGCGCTGAGCAATTTAAAATCAAAAGCGCTTGTATTCTTTATCAGTTTCGAGACCAAAGACGGTTGGAAATTGTATGCACGATAATCGCTGCAGAAACAGCTGCATTTAAACTCTCTACATTAGAACTGGGAGCCGAGGCGATATGAATTTTTTCGTTGACCACCTCACTTACCTCCTGGCTAAGTCCGTTACCTTCGTTTCCGATAACCAATATTCCACTCTGAGGTGGGTCAAAGGTAGCTAGCGAAATTCCTGACAGGTCAGCTGCAAAAGCCGGACGAAAATCATTTCTTATTTCATTTTCTAAATCTACCGTATGGCAGTGCATCCGTGCATATGACCCCATGGTAGCTTGAACAACCTTCGGATGGTACACATCAACTGTACCTTTGGAGCACCAAACCTGTTTCCAACCGAACCAATCTGCCGTTCGAAGTATCGTTCCTAAATTACCAGGGTCTTGTATCTTGTCCAACGCCAATATCCAACCTGACGATTCCCAATGAGCTAATTCGGGCATTTCAAAAACTGCCAAGGCATCGCTTGGTGTAGTCAACTGGCTGATTTGCTTCATTTGTTGCTCACTAATCTCAACAGCTTCTTTCAAATCGAAAGTTGATTTGGTGGAATCTACAATAAATAGGTCTAACAGTTTGAGACCTGCAGCAATACCATCCCTAATACCCTTGATCCCTTCCACCAAAAATGTACCGTTTTGATAACGATATTTTTTGCGTTCGAGTCGCTGAATTGATCGGATTTTGGCCTGAGAAAGCATACAGATTTTAGGCTATTTTTACAGCATGTTTACAAACGCCTCGAGGTTAAGACGTCTGATTACAAAAGTAGGCGTAATTCTCTTAGCCCTACTTTACACCGGATGTAGTTCTACAAAAAAATTAGGACCCGACACCCAATGGCTAAAAAACCAGCGAATTATAGTTGATAATGAGGTTACAAAAGATCCTAAAATAACCGCTCAGCTCAGCCAAAAAGAAAATTCTCGAGTTTTGGGAATTCCACTAAAGCTCTGGCTATACAACAGTTCTGGTTCACGTCCTACCCGATTTAATAATTGGCTCAGAACACTCGGACAACCTCCCGTAATTTATACCGAACAAGCTGCAGCCTTATCGGAAATCAGACTTGAAAACTATTTTAAAAGACGCGGTTATCTAAATGTGCAAATCGATCGAACAGTAAAATCGAACCGAAAACAGAATAAAATCACAACGACCTTTACGGTAAATCCAAAGGAACCGTATGTCATTGATAGCATAAAACTTACAAGCTATAATCCAAGATTCGATTCAATTGTACGTCAAAATCGGAAGGTACTTCCACTTAAGGTGGATACTATTTTAGATTTAAACACCATCGATTCCGATCGAATGGCACTCGTTAATCTATTTCGAAATATTGGGATGTATGGATTCCAAAAGAGTTCCCTGCGCTACGAAATTAGAGGAGATACTTCTGAATTTTCGAAAACCAAAAAACTCAGTGTCAGTAGAGTTATAGATTCTTTGGCTAGCGCCACAAGCTACACCTTCGATAACGTAAACGTTTTTAGTGAAGGGGCAAGCTTAGGTAGTGAGCTTAAAACTAGTTCAAATGGAATATCATTCTACAGCGATAAAAAATTATCTTTTGAACCGACTATCGTAGCAGAACGAATTACCTATAAACCCGGAGCTACCTACAACGACAATTTACAACGGAGCACAGTCGATCTACTGGGTGATTTAAATTTTTTCTTGTATCCGAACATTGAACTAAGCAGTCAGTCCGATAGCACCCTAACCGCTAATATTTACCTTAGAAACCGAAAGCGTTTTGCACTTAATACCGACCTAGATTTAACGCATTCAAATATTCAGCAACTAGGAACCACGCTTCGATCCTCTATTCTTGCTCGAAATGTATTTGGAACACATGAAAATTTAAGCTTAGCTCTCAGCGGAAGTATCGGAAATTCACTGCTACCAGGAGATAATCTAACCACTGAGCTTGGTATCGATCTAAACCTTAATTTTCCTAGATGGTGGTTTATTATCCCCGTGTCTGATCTCATATCCGTTAAGAAACACCCACAAACCACATTGCAAATCGGAACAAACCTCCAAAAAAATCTGGGTTTAGATAGGCAAACCTTTAATGCTTCCTATAGGCTCAATTATCGAACAGAAAAAAAACGCTATGTAATTGAATTCCCAAGTATTACATATGTCAACCACTTGAATCCGGATGCGTTCTTCTCGATCTATAGAAATACGTTTGAACGATTAGACGAATTGGCTGCTCCACTGCGAACCAACCCGCTTTTTTCGGACTATTTTGAACCTACCTTACCCCAGTCAGAAGCCTCGCTTTCGATACCTGAAGGTTCAAATAGCTTTATTACTGATGTATTAAATGAAAGCCTACCTCTTGATCCCGCTTCGGTAACCGAAATCAGTCGAATTGATGAGCGCAGAAACCGTCTAGTCGAAAACAATTTCATTGTTTCGTCAAGCTATAGTTTTTTATTTCAAAATTCAGAAAACAGAAACTACGACCACTATGGTAATTGGGGATTCAAACTTGAAATGGCGGGAGCGCTACTCGATTGGCTAGGAGTTGAAAACAGCCAAGAGGGCGCATTGAGCATACCTTTTGCGCAATACATCAAAGCAGAAGTTAGCGGTGTAAAACATATTAAACTCAGTAGTGATTCAAGTTTTGCCACCAGACTATTTGGCGGCATAGCCGTGCCGTTTGGATCAGGATCTAATGTTCCCTTTGTTCGAAGCTATTTTGCTGGAGGATCAAACGATATACGAGCTTGGAATGCCTATACATTAGGTCCTGGAACTACCAACTTGATCAATGAATTCAATGACGCCAATTTTAAAATTACCTGGAGTAATGAACTTCGTTTCGACCTGGGCTCTGCACTTGAAGGTGCTCTTTTTACAGACATCGGAAATATCTGGAATGTATGGGATGACACTGAAGTTCGTGAAGCAGTATTTAAAGGATGGAGCTCACTGAAAGATCTTGCAATCGGTGCCGGAGCGGGTGTTCGTTATGATTTTGATTACTTTTTGTTCCGTTTAGATCTCGGTTGGAAAATCTATAATCCTGCATTATCAGGAGATCAGCGATGGTTTTACAATCAAGATAAAAACCGACCTATTTTCAATATAGGAATCAACTATCCTTTTTAAAAGCATTTCTTACATTTGTCGCTTAACACAATCAAAAAATAAACGAATGAGTCTATCATCCATCCCTGCTGGTGTAGCTACCGGAGATCAAGTTCAAGCGATTTTTCAACTTGCTAAACAGAAATCATTTGCGCTTCCGGCTGTAAACGTAGTAGGATCAAGTACTATAAACGCCGTCCTTGAGACTGCAGCTACACTTAACGCCCCTGTAATTATTCAATTCTCTAACGGAGGGTCTCAATTCAACGCAGGAAAAGGGTTGTCAAATGAAAACCAAAAAGCTGCAATCGCAGGTGCTATTGCGGGAGCTAAACACGTTCACCAGCTTGCAGAAGCCTACGGCGCACGAGTAATCTTACATACCGATCACTGTGCCAAAAACCTACTTCCTTGGATAGACGGATTGTTAGATGCCAGTGAAGCGTTTTATAAAGAGACCGGAAAATCGCTCTTTAGTTCACACATGATCGACCTTTCAGAAGAGCCGATTGAAGAAAACATTGAAATTTGCAAAGACTACCTAAAGCGCATGTCTGCGTTAGAGATGACTCTTGAAATCGAGCTTGGTGTAACGGGAGGAGAAGAAGACGGAGTTGACAATAGCGACGTAGACGTATCTAAACTCTATACACAACCCGAAGAGGTGGCTTACGCTTACGAAGAACTTTCTAAAATTTCTCACCGCTTCACCATCGCTGCGGCATTCGGAAACGTACACGGGGTGTACAAGCCCGGTAATGTAAAACTGACACCTACAATACTTAAAGATTCTCAAGCCTTCGTAGCCGCTAAATACGGTATTTCAGAAAAAAATCCGATTGACTTTGTATTTCACGGAGGATCAGGATCATCTGTTGAAGAAATCAGAGAGTCTATTGGTTATGGAGTAGTAAAAATGAATATCGATACGGATCTTCAATTCGCATTTACCGAAGGAATTCGCGACTACATGGTAGAAAAAATCGATTATTTACGCACCCAAATCGGCAATCCCGAAGGCGAAGAAGCGCCAAACAAAAAACACTATGATCCGCGCGTATGGCTTCGAAAAGGAGAACAGACTTTTGTCGCTCGTTTAAAGAAAGCTTTCGAAGATCTAAATAACGTTCATACGCTGTAATCATTAAAGAGCTAGCTAACATGTCATCGTCTTGGTTTAGAAGAAAAGAAAAAGGGATTCAAACGGCCACCGAGGAGAAAAAAGACACTCCTAAGGGGTTGTGGTATAAATCTCCTACCGGCAAAATTGTAGAATCAGAGGAACTCGCAAATAATGCCTTTGTTAGTCCTGAAGACGACTACCATGTTCGCATCGGAAGTAAGGAATATTTCGAGCTACTTTTCGATGAAAACACATTCACTGAATTCAATGAGAAGCTATCTTCTAAAGATCCCCTTCAGTTTGAGGATACTAAAAAATACAAGGATCGTTTAGTAGAGGCTAAGAAAAAAACGGGTCTAAATGACGCTATCCGAACTGCCTATGGACTTTCTGCCGGTAGAGAACTTGTAGTTGCTTGTATGGATTTTAGTTTCATTGGTGGGTCAATGGGTAGTGTTGTCGGAGAGAAAATTGCTAGAGCGGTCGACATGGCAATAAAGCGTAAAGCACCACTTATTATCATCTCCAAATCAGGAGGTGCTCGGATGATGGAAGCTGCCCTCTCACTGATGCAAATGGCAAAAACATCCGTAAAAATTGCTCAACTCGATGCGGCAAAACTTCCCTATATTTCGTTGTGTACTGATCCAACTACGGGTGGAACAACCGCATCCTACGCTATGCTTGGAGACATTAACATCGCGGAACCTGGGGCGCTAATTGGATTCGCCGGTCCTAGAGTGGTTAAAGACACCACAGGAAAAGACCTGCCTGAAGGATTCCAAACTGCTGAATTTGTAAAGGAACACGGGTTTTTAGACTTTATAACCCACAGAAAAGAGTTGAAGTCTAAAGTAAATCTATACATAGACCTTATATTAAATTTACCAATTAGAGAAGTTTCGTAGATTCAACTAGGTTTACTTAGTTGAAATACAGTATATTTGCCGCCTGATTGAAAGTCAATTCAGGTACATAATAATCATTAACATAATATTGGCATGTATTTAACTCAAGAAAAGAAGGCTGAAATCTTCAAACAATTTGGAGGTGCTGAAGCAAACACCGGGTCAACTGAAGGGCAAATTGCACTATTCACCTACCGAATTAACCACTTAACTGGGCACTTAAAAAAGAATCACAAAGATTACAATACTGAGCGCTCACTTATTCGTCTAGTAGGTAAACGAAGAAGCCTACTTGACTATTTAAAGAATAATGATATTGAAAAATACCGATCTTTAATTAAAGAATTAGGTATCCGTAAATAAACGTTTAGGGGCATTCTTCGAATGCCCTTTTTTATTAAAAACGCCTAGCGTTTTTTGGTTTTTCATTGGTCTACCACACTGCACAACAACACAACCCATGGAGCCTGGAAGGCTATCCAAAGACCAATTGTTTAACAAGTGCCAAAAGCACGAAAACCCTAAAGGCTATGGCCTTTAACACATTATGATTCCAAAAACTTTTCAAGAGGTCATTGACCTCGGCGACGGTCGTTCGATTACCATCGAAACGGGCAAACTCGCCAAACAAGCTCACGGCTCAGTAGTTGTGCGCTCAGGAGACTGCATGCTTCTTTGTACCGTAGTTTCAAATTATCAAGCATCAGATGTTGACTTTTTACCGCTAACAGTTGATTACCGCGAAAAATTTGCGGCTGCCGGCCGTTATCCAGGAGGTTTCTTTAAAAGAGAGGCCCGTCCTAGTGATGGAGAAGTGCTTACCATGCGAATTGTAGATCGTGTTCTACGTCCGCTGTTCCCGAAAGACTACCACGCTGAAACACAGGTAATGATTCAGATGATGTCTTTAGACGACACCATTACTCCTGATGCTCTTGTAGGACTAGCTGCATCTACAGCACTTCAACTATCAGACATTCCATTCGAAACAGCAATCTCTGAGGTTCGACTAGGACGTGTAAACGGCGAATTCGTTATCAATCCATCTCTAGCTCAGTTAAAAGAGTCAGATATTGACATGATTATTGGAGCTTCTTATGATTCAGTAATGATGGTTGAGGGTGAGATGAAAGAAATCAGTGAAGAAGAGATGGTTGAGGCTATCAAATTTGCACATGATGCTATTCGAGTTCAATGTGACGCTCAACACCGATTAGTTGCTCAGGTTGGGAAAAAAGAAACCCGTGAATTTGATGAGGCAGTTAAAGATGAAGAGCTGTACAACAAAATTCATGCGATCGCCTATGACAAAGTATACGAAGTAGCTAAGAAAGGCTCTTCGAAAAAAGAAAGAGGAGCAGCATTTGCAGAAATAAAAGAAGCTGTTAAGGCAACTTTTAGTGAAGAAGAACTAGCTGAGAAAGGAAAGCAAATCAGCAGCTACTACAGCAAAGTTGAAAAGAATGCGGTTCGCAATCTGACCCTTGATGAAGGTCTTCGTTTAGACGGAAGAAAAACGAATGAGATTCGTCCGATTTGGTGCGAAATTGACTACCTACCATCGACACATGGTTCAGCAATTTTTACCCGAGGCGAAACACAAGTTCTCTCTACCGTAACCCTTGGAACTTCTAGAGAGGCAAGTATTATTGATATGCCATCTTTAGAAGGTGAGGAAACGTTTTACTTACATTATAACTTTCCGCCATTCTCAACGGGAGAGGCTAAACCTCTTAGAGGTACATCAAGACGCGAGGTAGGTCACGGAAACTTAGCGCAACGCGCCCTTAAAAATATGATTCCTGCAGACTGTCCGTACACTGTTCGCGTAGTTGCAGAAGTTTTAGAATCAAACGGATCATCTTCAATGGCTACCGTATGTTCAGGAACATTAGCCCTAATGGATGCCGGTATTCAGATTATAAAACCAGTTTCTGGTATTGCCATGGGTCTAATCACCGATACTGAGAGCGGAAAATACGCTGTGTTATCTGACATTCTTGGAGACGAAGATCACCTTGGAGACATGGACTTTAAGGTTACCGGAACCGCTGATGGTATTACTGCTTGCCAGATGGATATCAAAGTAAAAGGTCTTTCTTACGAGATTTTGACAAAGGCTCTTATACAAGCTAAAGAAGGTAGACTTCACATTCTAGAGAAGCTTATTGAAACAATAGATACACCAAAAGCTGAAGTTAAAGCTCATGCTCCTAAGATCATAACTACTCTGATTCCAGGTGACCTTATCGGTGCCTTTATCGGTAGCGGTGGTAAAAACATCCAAGAACTTCAGAAATCTACCGGCTGTACTATCGTAATTAACGAAAATGAAACGGGAGAAGGTTTGGTAGAAATTCTCGGCACTTCGCAAGAAGGCATTGATCGTGTTTTAGCAGCTATTGATTCACTTATGTTTAAACCTACAGTGGGCGAAACCTACAAGGTTAAAGTGATCAAAATGTTGGAGTTTGGTGCGGTTGTGGAATACCTAGATGCACCAGGAAACGAAGTACTACTTCATGTTTCGGAACTCGCATGGGAACGCACTGAAAACGTTAGTGATGTGATCAATATGGGTGATGAGTTCGAGGTGAAATACTTTGGATTTGATCCTAGAACCAAAAAAGAGAAGGTCTCAAGAAAAGCACTACTCGAAAAACCAGAAGGTTATGTTGAGCGCGCACCGCGACCAGACAGACCAAGAGATTCAAGAGGTTCTCGAGATTCACGACCACGCGGAGATCGTGATAACAGACCGAATAGATCTCAAAACGAAGATTAAACCTAACGTTTATTCTATTTCTAGGCGCTCTTGTACAAAGAGTGCCTTTTTTTTATACGAATTATGTAACCTTTTGACTCATCCTGCGTATAATAAAGCCACGTCATTCAAAAATTTTACATGAGACAGTTAAAAATTACTAAGCAGGTAACTAACAGAGAAACCGCATCGTTAGACAAGTATTTGCAAGAAATTGGTAAAGTAGACCTCATTACCGCAGAGGAAGAAGTTGAGCTTGCCCAAAAAATAAAAGCAGGTGACCAGCGCGCACTTGAGAAACTAACTAAAGCGAATCTTCGTTTTGTGGTTTCAGTTGCCAAACAATATCAAAATCAAGGCCTAACCCTCCCCGACCTCATCAATGAGGGAAATTTAGGGCTCATAAAGGCTGCTCAGCGATTCGACGAAACCAGAGGATTTAAGTTTATCTCTTACGCCGTGTGGTGGATCCGTCAGTCGATTCTTCAGGCTCTAGCAGAGCAGTCTAGAATTGTTCGTCTTCCATTAAACAAAATTGGCTCGATCAATAAGATCAACAAAACGTTTGCACACCTCGAACAGACTCATGAGCGTATGCCATCAGCCGAAGAGATTGCAGCAGAACTCGATATGACTG
>CAZUBV010000052.1:0-9231 GCA_964618875.1 uncultured Flavobacteriaceae bacterium | reverse complement strand
TATCAAAGTGAACAGCCTAAGTGTGCATGTGCTGTTGGGCTCGATTTATTAGGTGATCGTTGGTCGCTGATTATTGTAAGAGATTTATTTAAGGGATACACTACTTATTCAGATTTCCTAAAAAAGGCTTCTGAAGGTATCGCTACTAATATTTTAAATGATAGGCTTAAGAAATTAGTTTCTATGGGGATTATAAATTATAGGAAAAAAGAATCAGATCGTAAAGTTAAAGAGTATTACCTAACAGATATGGGTATCGATTTGTACCCAGTTATTTATTCTCTTCAAAATTGGACCACTAAGCATGTCAATTTTCAGTACACCGAAAGAACAACGAATTGGAAGGCATTTAATGATAAAGTTACTCCTGAAGAGGTGATAGATTATTTTATTGAGAACTATAAGAAAATTCGAGTCGAAAATTTCGGTTTCTAAATAAAAAGGGAGTCAAAATGGACTCCCTTTTTTTGCACTAAAAGTCTGGATTGGGTTTATCTGAGTACCATAACTTTTCTTAAGATATGTGAGTTTTTAATCGATCGAACTTCTTCGAAATTTCGCCAGAATTCTTCGGCTTCAACATCTAATTCTCCTGTCGTATTTCTTACTTCATACAAGTCGTCAAGGCTGTTGTAGAAGTCTACGGTTATATAGTTCACCGGGTGATCTGTGCCTAAATAGTTTAAGATTTTATGAAGACCCCAACCTGTTTTGACTTGATCATTCTCCTTGAAGTTAGGCATAAATACTTCTAACTCGGCTTTTTCGTATTCATCTGCTTTATAAGGATCTACAACCATGTAATTTAGTACAGCAATATCTGAAGGAGTACCGCCTGGTTCTAGTTGAGGCCCATAACCACCTTTTACACTAGTCGTTACCGCTTTGTTTTTGATATAATGTCCCATGGCTCTTTTCTCCGCCGCCTTACGATCAGTTGAAGATTTTCCTTTCATTGAGCTTAGATCGCTAGTTTTGAAAGTGGGTTCATTATGTAGAGTGGCGTAAACAAAAGTTGTTGTCATTTCATTGACATCAGAATTAAGGATTTGCCACATGTCCCAACCTATGATATTTCCTTCATCGATCTGGTGTTGCCAAAAATTTGAATAGTACTCTCTTTCTAGCTCAATATGCTCAGAAACATCTTTGTTCTGTATTTGTCCATACCAAAGAGATACATACATTTCTTGTGCATTGACAATGAGTCCACCAGCAAGAAAAAGTGCATAAAATAATGTGTTTTTAAGTGTTTTCATTATTATTTCGGGTTATTGGTTAAATGAATTCATGAGTCCGTGGAAGTCAAAGTAGTCGCCTCCTCTGACGATTTTACCATCTTGAAATTCCATCACATGGTATGCTGTTAATTCGAATGGAATCCCGGTTTCAGTATGTATGCCTGTCCAAGTTCCGTAAGTTCTAACACTACCATCAGGTATTAGCGTTTCCTCGTTTACACCTGGCAACCAGCTTTGGGCTTCATATTGAATGTTGTCAAATAAGTTTTGATACATTTTCATGGCTTCAATATGTTCTGTTTTACTGTATGTACTGGCTCCATAAACGGGCGGTTGCCAGTCTAATTCATCATGAATCATGGCAGCTTGCGATTGCCAGTCTTCGACACCGTGTAACTCTATAAATTTTTTAGCTGTTGCCAGATTCTTCTCGAAGTCAGGATTTGTGTTAGTGCTATCTGAACAGGAAACGGCAATAACAGAAAGCATGCATAAGATTATTTTTTTCATTGATAATAGGTTTTAAGATAGATTTTATGATAAATATAGTGTTAAAAAATAAAACTTTTATGTTGCAATTTTAAATGTTAATATTTAATTTCAACCACACATACCATTAAACCCATAAACAAATCTATTATGAAAAAAATTACAACCTTACTATTGTTTTTATTTACCGTTGCTATTTGGGCTCAAGAAGGAGCTATTGTCACCATGCACGCAGTTCTTATTGAGGGCGATACAGAAGCCTTTGAAACTGTACAAACTAAGTATTTTCAAAAAGTCGCTCAATCGGCTGTTAATGATGGAGATATTGCTGGTTGGAATTTTCTTAGAGCGGTTAGATTAGACGGAATGAATGATGAAGAAGAATATAACTATATGTTCGTACAAGGAAATTCATCTGTTGCTTCAACCCTAAGCTCGAAAAATGCATTTTGGAATAAAGCTGAAGAAGTATTATCCAAGAAGGAGTTCAAAGAGCTTCAAGAATTACAGACTAAGTTCACTTGGAAAAAGGACGTCCGTGTAATGTATCGTATTGATTCTGGTCTTTGGATGGTTTCTAGCATTGATGATTATATGAACTCTATTATCCAATTCAATTTTGCTCGACCAGCAAATAATGCAGCGTTTCTTCAAGAGAATAAAGAGTTATGGAAACCTTTTTTCCAAGAGAATGGATCTAAGATGAATATGATTTCTTGGGGCACCGGGCAAAAAATACATCCAACCGGAGCAGATTGGGCTGCTGTAATGTCATGGGATATGTTTTCTTCTCTTGAAGATTTATTTAATTATCGTTTAGGTTTAGGAGATGGTATCAACTGGCCCTTAGATCAAACTAACATGGCCGAGATTAACCCTGAAGGTTTTTATCAAGTAGCGACATGGCAGTGGCTAGCTGGTGCGTCATCCAATTAATAGATAAATCCCAACCAAATCTTTAATTATGAGACAAATTTTTGCATCTATTTTTATGTTTTGCTCTGTTATTGTTCTGGGTCAGACTAAGAATGTTAATGGAAAAATCTATGACCGGCATCCGGCTATAGACATTGTAGATCAATTCACCGATGCTTTTGTAAAAGGTGATACTATTACCATGCATAATCTTACTACAGATGATTTTCGATGGTGGCAAATGAACGAATTACGCCCACAACCAAAAACATTGGAAAACATGATTAATCGTTCTCGTTACTTAAGTGCCAATGTAATAGGCTTTGATATTTCTAATCGTGGTTCGGCCTATTCCGATGCGATGGAATTTGGAAAAGGAAAAGACAAGCAAATCCACGTGTATACTTATCAGGCGATGCACGGTTACGATAAGAATACAGGAGTTGAGTTAAATATTCCAAGAAATTCAATTTTCTTCATGAGTGAGGACGCATCTAAAATCGCAGGTCTTGGTGTTTCTGATAGTCAGTTAAAGTGGCAAAAAGCCTACGATGCCTGGTCTACTAGAACTAACGGTACCATTTACAAGGATCATCCGATGATTGCTAAATCACGATTGTTATACGCCTACATCGCTCTAGGAGATTTAGAATCAATGAGATCTTTATATTCTGATGATGCCGTTATTCGAGATGTTATGAGCATTACAGATTTAAAGGATACTCGAAACCCTGATCAAGAGATTGATATGCTAAAAGACTTTTTTACAGAATTTGAGGTTATTGATGTCACTGAAATTGGCTACCCCGATTTGTTGGAATACGAAGGTGCAAATTATTCAACAATCATCTCTTGGTGGGAGATGCGAGTCAAAAATAAAAAATCAGGAAATGTTTCTACCGGATATCATCATTCTCAAATTGATGTAAACGAAGAAGGTCTTATCATCAGAGAAGACTATTATTGGAATCCTGGATTACTTCCTAAATAATTATACCCTTCTTAGGGATCATTTATTTTTAGTTAACGAGGGGCGATTTAATTTAAATCGCCTCTTTTTTAATTATAAAACTGTCGTACTTTTGCAGCCCAAAAATCACATCAATTAAATGACCATTAATTTAAATGAAAGTCGCTCGCGCATTATGCCGAGAAACACAAGAGCAAAATTGTCGAATAACCCAACTTCGCTTTTATTGCTTATTCTGAGACGCAGCCTAAAAAGCCGCTGGGCTCACTAAGACTTCGCTTTTTTCTCGCGAAGCATTGCCTTTATTTTTATGCCCAATATCACTGCATTAAGTGTTGATGTGGTGATGTTGGCATAAATCATAGGCTTATCTCCTAAAGCAAATCCGTGAAATGCCCATAACACGGTACCCACAAACATAAATAAGAACATAGTTAGACTAAGGCTCTTGGTCTCTCCTGTCCGGATTACCTTAAACGCTTGAGGTAAGAACGCCGTCGTAGTAAGAATGGCGGCAACTGCGCCAAAATTAAACCCTTCCATAGGCCGCAAATATAGACGAAAGTTATACTCAAAATGAGCTTCTTAGTTACCTTTGAGTAAAATCAAATTACCCTTTTATGGTGCTCCAAAAAACCTCTGACAATATTCGCCAGTTAATGGTGAAAGTACGCATCAAAGAGACCATTTTTTTGGTGCTAGGGGTATTATCTGCGAGTATAGGTCTAAAAGGACTCCTGCTTCCGAATCACTTTTTAGATGGTGGTGCCATGGGGGTATCTCTGCTTGCACAATTCTTAACGGATATCAACCTGTCGGTTTTAATTATTGTGGTGAATGCACCTTTTATTCTTTTAGGGGCACGGCAAATATCTATCCCCTTTGCAGTAAAAAGTAGCCTGGCTATTATTGTCTTAGCAATGCTCGTTCATTTACTCGATTTTCCGGTACTTACCTCTGATAAGTTATTGATTGCTGTTTTTGGTGGATTCTTTTTAGGAATGGGAATTGGTCTCGCTATTCGTGGTGGAGCGGTAATTGATGGAACCGAGGTGCTTGCGCTGTCGATCAGTCGGCGAACGAGTTTTACCGTCGGCGATATCATTACCATTTTCAATGTATTGTTGTTTTCATTAAGCGCTCTGGTGCTTGGCCTAGAGACTGCGATGTATTCGATCCTAACCTATATCGTTGCCTCAAGAACCGTCGATTTTATAATTAATGGAATCGAAGAATACATCGGTGTAATGATTGTCTCGCCAGAATCTGCAGTAATCAAATTGCAAATCATGCACGAAATGGGTCGAGGCGTTACCTCTTTTCGCTCTGATGGCGGATACGGCTCACATGGGAAATCGCTTCCCGATCGCGATATTTTATTTTGTGTGGTTACCCGTTTAGAGGTGAGTAAGCTAATTCTTGAGATTGAGAAAATTGATCCACAAGCCTTCGTTATTCAGTATCCTATAAAAGATACCAAGGGCGGAATGATCAAAAAGCGTCCGCTTCACTAGAGCTTAACAAAACTTTAAGACAGAAAGTCCTCGGCAGACCAATATCTTTGAGGCTATGTCGAGAATGCTGAAATTGTTCCCACTATTATTAGTGCTCCTAGTTCGTGTGGCCCTCTCGGTTCACGTTGCTGGACACACCTATGGTGAACTGCACGATGATTGTGTGTATTGTGAGATTCAGGCTGAGCAATCAGTCAGCGTAAAGGCACTTCCTTTAGCTTCGACTTTATTTGAGGTAGTTGAATATGTTTTTATTTCTAATGAAGTACCTAGATCTAACAGATCAATAACGCTTCAAAATGGAGTTTGTAGCCAATTCAGAGCCCGCCCACCCCCAGTAGTATAGTTTTTTCGTTTTTACTAGAGCCAAGAACCATTGGCTCAATTACTTATTTCTTTAAACTATATTATTATGAAATCACTATACCTTAAATCATACACCCTTTTATTGGCATTAGTTGCCGTTTTTACCCTTGTTTCTTGCTCTGATGACGATCCAGAGGCAATTGTAGAGGAAGAAATTATTACCTCTATAGAAATCACCTTAACTCCGGGTGAACTACCTGGAGCACAAACCATTACTCTAGAATCACGAGATTTAGATGGTGATGGACCGAATGCACCAGTAGTTGAAGTTTCAGGACCCTTAGCTGCCAACACTGTTTATACAGGTTCGATTCGATTACTCAATGAGTTAGAATCGCCAGTAGAGGACATGACCATAGAGATCGAAGAATTAGATGAGGAGCATCAGCTGTTTTATGTGCTCTCTGGGGCAAATGCTACAGTAGCTTACACCGATAGCGATTCAGACGGAAACCCGGTAGGTTTAGCATTTACTCTTACTACTGGAGCTACTAGTTCAGGCACACTCACCGTGATTTTGCGTCATGAGCCCAAAAAGCCAAATACAGGTGTTGCTGATGCCGGCGGAGAGACTGATATTGAGCAATCGTTTTCGATTGTAATTCAGTAATTGATACGAAAACAAACCCTATTTTAGATTGGAGCGTGTTTTGGAGGCTTTTAGATAATAAGCTTCTAAGATGCGCTCCAATTCTGCTTTAGGGTATCTCTTTCCTTGATAGAAAAGGGAATGAACCGCTAGAGTTTGATGCTCCAACAGTTTTGCCACTCTTATTTTTTGTTTCGACAATACCATCCGTAACTTTGAAAGGGAGACCAAGAAACAAAATCTTTTAATAAATTCAAAATGAGGAAATTAACCTTTCTTTTTCTTTTAGGTGCGGTTGTGCTTACTCGTGCGCAATCCTTTACAGGAGAGCAATTGCGCCAGGGTTATGCGTTATTCAGTGAGCGACTTACATTTTTATATGACGAGAGTTTGTATACTGAAAACCCAGAGCGAGTATATGTCACAGGCTCATTCAGAGGTTGGGATGCTTCATTTGACAGCCAATGGGAGCTCAAAAAGTCGGGATCGATATGGAGTTTGACCATTGACAACGTGAAAGACGCTGTGATTCCTGTCCGATCTGAGTTCAAGTTTTTAACCGATGGTGCGCAGTGGCAGGAGGTTAAGCATGCCCCCGTGAATGAAAAAGGAGGAAATTTGGTGTATAAACACGATAGTTTCAGCCCTGTATTTAAGGCCGAGATGCTCAGCGAACGCGCCATTAGCATTGAAACGAACTTTGGACATGTCTTAGATCCGAAACGCTACGCTCTTACGCGTATTGACGGAACACCGATAGCGGTAGAAAAGGTGCTTCCGAATACGGCAACAAAGGCCTTACTCGTGCCAGCTCAACCCATAGATATCAAGCGTGTACACTACTTAACTTTAGAAGGTCAAGAAACCCTAAAAACTCAAGTTTCGTTCGATGGGTGGTTTAGAACATTGTACAGCGATAAGCCACTTGGAGCAGAAGTGAAGGGCGGTAAGACTGAGGTTCGACTCTTTGCACCACGTGCCACTTCGGTGTATCTATATCTCTACGACTCGGCAACTTCTACCACGGCCAAGCAAACGGTGAAGATGAAGGTTGATGAAAGCGGCGTTTGGGAAGCGTTTTTTAATACCGATCTCTCGGGTACCTACTACGATTTTACTGTTCACGGTCCGTCTGACCCTGGCAATCACTTCTTCGAAACTACCGGAGTGCATGTGCGCGATCCGTATGCACGTGTGGTAGACACGAGTTGGGGAAGAGCTCGAATTTGGCCTAAGACTAAACCGGCTACGCCGCTTGCAAACGGAATTCCGGCGATGAAAGACGTGATTGCTTATGAGATGCACGTGCAAGATTTTAGTGATCGACTTCCGATTATCGATTCACATAAGGGCACGTTTAAAGGAGTTATTACCCCTTCACTTCGCAATCAATTTGGACAGAAGATAGGCTTTGATTACCTGCTTGATTTGGGAGTGAATGTGGTGCATTTAATGCCCGTTCAAGAGTATTTGCATTTTCCGGATGCCGATTGGAAAGCTTCTTTCGAGAATGATCCGTATATGATCGAACAAGGCGTGGCACACGAAAACTATCAGTGGGGGTATAGAACCACCTTTGCTATGGCGGTAGAGTCTAAATACCGAACTAAGGGTTCAGAACAGGGTACAGAACGTGAAGAGTTTCGCGATTTAGTTCAGGCGTTTCACGACAATGGAATGGCAGTGATTATTGATATCGTTCCGAATCATACGGGCGAGAATATGGATGGAACAGAGCAGTACTTCAATTTTAACGGCATTGATAAACAGTACTATTACCGCACCAAGGATCTTGAGCACATTGGGGCGTACGGCAATGAGATAAAAACTGAAAACCGTCCAATGGTGCAGCGCTGGCTCATTGATCAGTGTAAAAATTATATTGAAGAATTCGGAATTGACGGTTTCCGCATTGATCTTGCAGGTCAAATCGACCAGCAGACGTTAATCGCACTCAAAGACGCCATTGGTGAGGATAAAATCGTTTATGGTGAAGCTTGGATCGGATCAAATGATCCCGAATTTGAAGCGAACCCTGACTGGGACTGGTATAAAGAAGATTCCCCTATCACCTTTTTTCAAGACGACTCACGTAATGCATTCAAGGGTCCAGTTTTTACCTTATCTGACAAATACCAAGATCGCGGATGGCCCGGCGGAAAATTCGATGAGCGCGAGAATGTAATGAAAGGCTTAGCAGGCACCTTTGCTACCGATAAGACACCCGTAAGCGGTATCAACTACCTTGATATTCACGATAATTTTGCACTAGCGGACCAGTTCGCTGAAGATGATTTTGATGGACGATTAGCCGTTGATCAAGATGCATACCGCATTGCAGCCACACTTTTATACACTTCGCTAGGCCCCATTGTTACTCACGGTGGATCTGAAATCATGCGAAGTAAGGCACACGCACCACTAAAAGAGGTTGTTAAGACTACAAAAGCTGGTTTTAAGGTCTATATGCACGGATATCGAGACACCTACAATCATCGGACGGCAAATCAATTTCTATGGAATCAGGTAGGCCAGCGACCAACTGCACAAAATAGAAATGATTATGCAGCTATGCTTAAATTTTGGAAATCACTGAATGAATTTCGTTTATCCGAATATGGCGCTGTGTTTCGGGTAGATCAAAAAATGTCCGAAGATTACTACACCTTTATTTTGCCTGAAAACCAGGGACAATTGGGTTATGAGGTCGCCGATAAGGTGTTAGTGCTGCTCAATCCTTCACGAGTTCAAGCCCAGTTTAACACCCACGTACTCGAAGAAGGAAGATGGCAACTAGTCGGCACCAAACAAGGCATCTCGCTGCAAGGTATGAAGCACGCGCGTATTCCACAGCGATTGTATGGCGGACAAGGTTACAGTATCAACCTAAACCCTGGAGAATTGGCGATTTGGGTTCGTGATTAAAATTCCCGAGCTGCGTTTGCCAATAAACTTATTGCACCGTAATAGGTGCCGAGAATCAGCATGCCAGAAAGCGGAATTGGGTTTACGAATCCGTTGATTCCGAGTAGGGCATCGGAGACCATAAAGAGCAATCCGCCTAGACCAATTTGAGTGCGGATTTTTGAGCGTTTCTTAAGTGCAATGCTTAGGGCTAATGAACTCATTGTGCCTATAACCAGTACA
>CAZUBV010000051.1:0-9278 GCA_964618875.1 uncultured Flavobacteriaceae bacterium | reverse complement strand
AAGCCGATTTTGTAATTGTTGAGGAGAACCCACTTCAAAATTTTAAAGTATTGTACGGCACAGGGGCGGTTAGGTTAACTGCCGAAAACGAGGTTGTTCGCGCAGGCGGAGTAACCTACACCATCAGTAATGGAGTAATCTACGATGCAAAAGGGCTACTAGCTAAAGTTCGAACTATGGTCAAAGAAGCGAAAAAGAAAGAGGGTTTTGAACTGAAACAACCCGGAATTACCAATTAATGCGTGTACTGATTGTTCCTGATTCCTTCAAAGAAAGCCTCTCTGCCGATGAGGTGGCAGTTGCCCTTGAAACAGGAATACAGGCTGCAGACCCCTTAATCGATGTAAGCCGGCTCCCCTTTTCAGATGCAGGTGAAGGAGGCCTTGAACTCATAAGCAGCTTATTCGAGGGTAAAATCATTGAGGCAACCACTGTAGATGCGTTAGGACGCGCCTGTAAAGCCCCATACTTTTTATTCGCTGACCGAAAAGCCGCATGGATCGAACTCTCACGAGCATCAGGCCTCGCGCAAATTGAACCTGAACTGCGTAACCCGCTAATCACCTCAACCTACGGAACAGGTCTACTTATTCGAAACGCCCTAGATCGTGGTGCTACCGAAATTTATCTAGGTATTGGCGGAAGCGCCACCAATGACGCTGGAGCCGGCATTCTAGAGGCTCTTGGCGGGCTACTCACCGATGCCGAAGGCGAACTCCTGCCCCAAGGAGGCGAGGCACTTGCCAAACTTGATCACATTGATGTAGAGGCTATTCCACGCTTTAGCCTTAAGGTGGCTTGCGATGTTTCAAATCCACTCCTCGGCCCAAATGGGGCCTCGTCAGTTTATGGCCCACAAAAAGGAGCTACTTCAGAGGATATTGAAATATTAGAGAAGGCACTGCAAAACTTTGCAAAACACATTGAACTGCTCACAAAAACTAATGTTGTCGATCTCAAGGGGGGCGGGGCGGCCGGTGGCACCGCCGCCGGCCTTCACGGTCTGCTCGGCGCCGAACTTATCGGTGGATTTGAGCTGCTTGCAGAGCTAGCCGAATTAGAGAAACACATTGTGTCAGCTGATTTAATTATCACAGCAGAAGGGCGAATTGACGGCCAAAGTCTTCAAGGAAAAGTTCCTGTTGGGGTGGCTCGTCTTGCTAAAAAACACCACAAACCCGTGTGGGCCTTTGCAGGAGCATTGGGTCAGGACATAAATACGCTTTACGACCAGGGTATAAGCGGACTATTTAGCATTCAACAAGGCCCGATGACTCTTGACCAGAGTATGGCTAAAACCGCTGAACTTCTCGAAAAATCTGCCGAGCGCATCATGCGCAGTCACCTCAATACCGGTACACTATGATCACTGCCCTACTTGCACTAATACTATCCATTGCTTTTGTTGTTTACGGCACTTCAAAACTTAAATGGCCCGCGTTTTTAGTGTTGCTGACCGCGAGTGTTTTTCTGGCGATAACCACTGGAATTGCCCCGACCGAGATCGGACCGCTTCTTGGCGAAGGATTCGGAAAAACGGTTCAAAGTATTGGCCTACTCATTGTTTTCGGTTCTATTATAGGAGTGGCTCTAGAGCGATCAGGAGCGACCCAGAAAATTGCCGAGCGCATGCTAGCAAGCCTCGGCAGGCTACCTCTGCCCTTTACAGTAGGAATCATAGGCTATTTAGTGTCTATTCCTGTTTTTTGCGACTCCGCTTTTGTGATTTTATCGGCGCTGAATAAAAAATTAGCTAAGCGATCAGGAATTCGGCTTGTTGCATTAACCATAGCCTTATCGACAGGGTTATTTGCCACTCATGTACTCCTTCCGCCTACTCCTGGACCCCTTGCAGCAGCAGCTAATCTCGAACTTAATGACCTAGGTCTACTACTAGTGCTTGGTGGAATCGTAGCCTTTCTATTAATGCTCGTTGGAGCCACTTATGCCTATTGGCTTTCGAAACAAGTCTCACTTGAGATCACTCAGGAAATCAAAAGCAGTCAACTCGACATAGAAGACACTGCACGTGAATTACCCTCACTAAAACTAGCGGTAGCACCCATTGTAGTTCCGCTACTGCTGATTGGTTTGAGTAGTTTTTCTGATCATTTTCAAATCGATCCGACCCTTGCATTAGGGGTAGGAATGCTTCTGTCGTTCAGATTAGGAAGGTTCAATCAGAACCAAAAAAGTAGTCTTTCAGAATTTGTAAACAAGGGCATTCAAACCGCAGCCCCCATTTTGCTAATTACAGCCATGGGGGGCACCCTAGGATTGGTCATTAGCAAGCTTCCGCTTTCTGAATTTCTTGAAACCTTTGTAGTGTATCCAGAGCTTGGACTTCTCGTGCCCTTTGTAATTGCGGCTCTATTAAAGACCGCCCAGGGATCGTCGACCGTAGCGATCATTACGGCTTCGGCTATGGTTTTTCCGCTGCTAGATACCTTTGGGCTAAATTCAGACCTTGGGAAAACCTGGGTCGTAATTGCCGTGGGGGTTGGCTCGATGACCGTTTCACACGCCAACGACTCTTACTTTTGGATTGTTTCTCAATTCGGAAATCTAACCGTAAAACAAGCCTATCGCTATCACACCTTTGCCACGCTTTTACAAGGAACTGCCGGTCTTATTCTTATAAGTTTAGGGTACTGGCTCTCGAACTTGTTTATACGATGATATCGAGTGGCTTAGTGGTTTTCCAATCCCCGCGGGTGAAATCGACAAAATCTTGAGGCATTCCGTCCGAGGCTACAGATCGTTCACTGAGTTCAGTCACACTGCTCCAAAGGGCACCCTCGTACACATTTTGGTCTAGGGGTAGCCCCTGTTGTAAACATTCTACGATACGGTACATCATAATTCCATCCATTCCGCCGTGTCCGCTTCCGGCAGCAGCAGAATTAAGGCGTTTGTACAAAGGGTGATCGTATTTTTCATATAGTGCCTGCAACTGTTCACCCTGAATCCATCTATGGTGGTCTGAAGTGAGTCCTTCAAAGCCGCCGTCAAATGCCGCCCGAGTCGGAAAGCCAGCCAATATTCCTGACGTCCCTTGAATCAGATTGTGTCGTGTGTAGGGCCTTGGAGAGGTTTCGTCCCACTGCACCATGATCGTTCGACCAAGCTCGGTTTTTATAAGCGAAGTGTTGAGGTCGCCTCCTTTAAAATCGAGCGCGTTCCATTTGTGATCTGGCGGATAGTTTTTCTGTGCATACAAGGCACGTCCACGAGCCGGGGTAGAAAACGAAGTAAGTCTTCGAAACTGATCTTCGCCTCTTGCTAGGTTCATGTATTGGGCCACAGGCCCTAAACCGTGTGTAGGGTATAGGTTTCCGTTGCGGTGTGCGTAATGATAGGTGCGCCATGATCCTGTACCTCGGTCCTGTTCTTCCATCTGCCAACGCAATTCATGAATATAGGCCGCCTCGGCGTGCAACAACTCACCGATTACCCCTTTACGGCACATATTTAAGAACATCAATTCATCTCGAGAATAATTGACATTCTCCATCATCATACAGTGCTTTTGGGTCTGCTCCGAAGTATTTACAATATCCCACAGTTCATCGATAGAAGTAGCTAGGGGAACCTCAACAAAGGCATGAGCACCCGAGCGCATACTTTCGATAGCCATAGGCGAATGGTTAATCCAATTAGTTGAGATAAAAACCACATCCGGACGCACCTCTGAGAGCATTTGTTTCCATGCGGTCTCTGAGCCTGAATACCTGCCTACCCCTTCGGTGTCGCGATTAGCCTCTTTTAAAATTTCGAGACTTTTATCAATATTATCGGCATACAAATCTGATAATGCCACTACCTCGGTACCCTCAAGGGTAGCAAAAAACTCCAGGTGTCCCTTTCCGCGGTATCCTAATCCGATAAATGCAGCTCGTACTATCGCAAGAGGTTTGGCTGCAAAATCGCCCATGTAGGTCTGATCAGAAGGCCTGTCAGAAAGCGCTGCAATTGGCGAACAAGAAACGGACAAGGCCCCAATAGAGGCTGCACTAAGGGTAGAAGTATGTAAAAAGGATCGTCTATTCATGACTATGTAATATTGGATACAAGACTAAAAGATAGAAAAGTTCGGTCATATTGCGTTACTTTATCGGCATGATTCGCGTTTCTGCTCCCGCCCGAATTTGCCTTTTAGGCGATCATCAAGATTACCTGGGCCTACCGGTTATTGCCGGGAGCATCGATCTGTACTGTTACATCGAGGGCCGTCCTATTAACGCTCAAGAGTTACAATTCGAATTGCGTGATCTGAATACAACACGCATACTCCCAATACAACCTGATGCGGCTACAATTGAAAAAGGAGATTACTTAGCCTCCACCCTTGCCGTATTAGCTTCAAAAGGAATCACACTTGAGAGCGGATATCAGATGTCGGTACACTCAACTATTCCGATCAATGCGGGAATTTCAAGCTCGTCTGCCCTCATTGTCGCTTGGATCCGATTTATTCTAAAGGCCACTGGCGTTAGAGCAACTGATCTCGAAATAGCCCGCTGGGCCCATGAATCTGAAGTGATATTCTTTGGCGAACCCGGCGGAATTATGGACCATTACAGTATCGCCCTTCGATCACTCCGCGTTATCGAACCGGCTACAAGAAACACCCAAACACTTGGAAATCTTGAAATACCCTTACTGCTTGCCCATTCTGGACTCCCCAAATCAACCCTAGGCGTGCTGTCTCTAGCTAAAGAACGAGCCCTACTAGCGCTCTCTGCGGCCCAAGAAGTTGATTCTAGTTTCACTTATATAAACGCGCAACTCTCAGACATAAAACGATTTGAACCTATATTGAGTCGCGAACTTTTTCCCTATTTCGAGGCGGCAATTGAAAACTACACCCTAACTAAAAAGGCAATTGAGTTACTTCATAGCGATCAGCCTAGTACGGCAAAACTCATAGAACTTTGCACCCTGATCGGTCGGCATCAACATTTTCTTGACACGGCCATTAAAAATACACCTGATCTGATGAGCGTACAGCTAGAAGCCGGGCTAGCGGCAGGGGCTCTTGCAGCAAAAGTCATTGGTTCGGGGGGCGGCGGTTGTTTTTTACTTGTAGCCTACCCAGAAAAACACCAAGCTATAACAGCTGCCATACTAGCTACCGGAGCCCGTTTTGTACAACCTATTACCTTGACCGATTAATGAAAACGCTTATTATCTTGGCAGGCGGACGCTCGTCTCGAATGAAAAATAGCGTAAATCAAGCAGAGCTATCTGACCCTCAGAAATTGGCTGCACGGAACTTGCACAAGTCGCTAATACCGCTGGGTGTAACCAAGGCACCTCTTTTAAGTCTTTTATGTGATCATGCCCAGCAGGCGGGAGCTCAAAGGATTGTGATCGTCACTGCTCCTGATAATGAGGCCTTTCATCTGTGGCGAACAGCATACCAATCTAATCGTACGCACTTGGCAGCGATTGATTTCGCTATTCAACAACCCATAAACGGTAAGCCGCTCGGCACGGCTGACGCTGTACTTTCGGCATTCAAGGCATTTGCGGAACTTCAGAAAAGCCAGGTGGCTATTGCAAACGGAGATAATCTATATTCTGCAAAAGCTATCTCAATAGCACTCGAACATCAACATACCCCGCATGCACTAATCGCTTATGAAGCTGCTCATCTAGGTTTTGACCCGCACCGAATCGCTTCGTTTGCACTGATCAAAGTCGATCATAAAAACCGCGTAATTGCCATAGTTGAGAAACCTGAGGTAGCAACGCATGCCGAGTACAAAGATTCAGACGGAAATTTGAGGGTAAGCATGAATCTAATTTCGGTTTGGGGCCCTTCGTTCTATAAGGCTCTTAAAGCTTGTCCGATACACCCGCTTCGAGGCGAGAAAGAACTTCCTGAGGCGATTCGAATCGCTATTGATTCAGACCCCCAGAGCGTTTATTGTCACCTCGTATTCGAACGACTCCCAGACCTCACATCAGCAGCTGATCTTCAGACGTTCTCTTAAGCTTTCGTTAAATTTTGGGAACCAAGTTTAAATTGATAGTAATACTATTAATTTTGCGTTCTTAAATTTGATTTATGGATCGCTTACTTTCAAATTTACGAATCAGTATACCGAGTTCGGTGTTTATCAAAGACCCCGAGTCTTCGGAACTGGGAAAGCGGATTCTTGAAAACAGTATCCGCCTGATCGATCAGATGGGTATCGAGGCGTTTACCTTTAAAAAATTAGGTGAAGCCATCGGCTCGACAGAAAGTTCGATTTATCGGTATTTCGAGAACAAACACAAATTACTCATGTACCTTTGTTCGTGGTATTGGGGGTGGCTCGAATATCAAGTAGTTGTCGCGAGCTTCAGCATTAAAGATCCAGTCGAAAAACTAGAATGCGCACTTGAAGTAATCAGCCGAGAGGTTTCTGCAGATTCGACCTTTACCTTCATTGATGAAAAAGCCTTAAATCGGATCATGATCAATGAAAACTCAAAGTCATTTCTTACCAAACAAGTTGATCTCGAAAATAAAGAGGGAAGCTTTGAGAGTTATAAACGACTCATCTCACGAATTAAGGAAATTATAGAAACGGTATCACCGAGCTATCCATATCCTAAAAGCCTAGCAAGTACCGTAGTCGAAACGGCACTATATCAGCACTTTTTGCGAGAGCATTTTAAAAATAGTACCGAAACAGGGCCCGCTGGTACGCAAGCCTTTATTATTGACCTGGTTAAAAAAGCAATTTTATGAATATAGATACTAAAGCTACTTGGAAACGATTCTTCGGGCTATTCCAACTTGAGCGAAAAGATATTTATCAAATCTTCTATTATGCAATCTTTGCAGGACTGGTCTCACTTTCGTTGCCACTTGGTGTTCAGGCGATTATCAACCTTATTCAAGGAGCTCAAATTTCGAGTTCATGGATCATCCTAGTAGTTTTAGTCACCTTAGGGGTAACCTTCGCTGGAGCACTTCAAATCATGCAAATGCGCATCATAGAGACCCTTCAACAGCGCATTTTTACGCGTTCGAGCTTTGAACTCACCTATCGATTTCCAAAGTTTAGAATGAGTCAGCTACGCAATCTATATCCGCCCGAATTGGCAAATCGCTTTTTTGATACCCTCACCATTCAAAAGGGTTTATCTAAGATATTAATCGACGTGCCTTCAGCACTTATACAGATTGTTTTCGCGCTATTACTACTCTCATTCTATCACCCCTTCTTTATTTTCTTTGGTCTTTCACTTTTAAGCCTGATGTTTTTCGTATTCCGATACACGGTTAAAAGAGGACTTGAAACTTCGATCGTTGAATCGAAATACAAATACAAAGTCGCTCACTGGATTCAAGAGGTGGCTCGATCAATTATTAGTTTTAAACTATCGGCAGAGACGGATCTTGGGCTTCGCAAAAACGATGAACTCGTATGTGGATATTTAAAAGCAAGAGAGGCACACTTCCAGGTAGTTAAACTGCAGTACATTAAAATGATTGCCTTTAAGGTAGCTGTTACTGCTGGTTTACTGGTAATTGGAGGCGCTTTAGTTCTTAATCAGCAAATGAATATTGGACAATTCGTTGCTGCTGAAATTGTCATCCTACTAGTAATTGCCTCGGTCGAGAAGCTGATCATCAGCCTTGACACACTCTATGATATGCTTACTTCTATTGAAAAACTCGGAGAGGTTCTCGATCTTAAAATTGAGTCTCAAGAGGGTAAAAAACCCGTCTATTCCGGTCCGTTCAACCTCGAATTAAAAGAGGTTGGCTACCGAGTAGAAGATAGAGAAAAACCAATACTATTCGGAATCAATTTAACCTTTGAACCTTCAAAAATTTATCTATTAAAAGGCCCTTCGGGTTCAGGAAAATCAAGTCTACTTCGCGTGATTGCTGGAATTTCTACTCCGACATCAGGTGCGGTATACGTAAACGATCAAAATCTAAAATCGATACAGCTGAATCACTATCGGACGCATTTAGGACTCTCCCTTTCAGAGCAGACCCCATTTGAGGGAAGTATCCGAGAAAATTTAGTGTTTAATAAAACGGATGTGACCGACAAACAATTATTCGAAATCATCGACATCGTTGGCTTAAGTGAGTTCGTTAAAGACCAACCTCAAAGTCTTCAAACGATAATCCAAGCAGAGGGAATACATATCTCCTATACGGTATCAAAGAAATTAATGCTGGCAAGAGCTATTCTTAAGAATCCTAAAGTACTGATACTCGAAGACCCACTTGACCAGTTTAGCTTAGACGAATCAAAACGGGTAATCGATTACTTATGCGATCCTAAACATTCATGGACCCTTATTGTTGTAAGCGACAATAACTATTGGGACCCGAAATGCAATCACCTTATCGAACTTAAAGAAGGAACGATTCACCAAATCAAATCGAACTGATCATGCTAAATATATCCAACCAACCCTCTCCTGAATTTGATTTCAAGAAGTTTCGCTCATCGGATCGGATTTTCGGTATTGATTACTACCGTCAGTTCAACAAATTTCTAATCGTATTTTTTGGAGTACTATTTATTTTCATGTTTCTACCCTGGACCCAAAATATCACCGGTCAGGGCTATGTAACTACGCTACAGCCAGATAAACGTCCGCAAACTATTCAATCTCCAATACCCGGACGTATTGAACAGTGGTTTGTAAACGAAGGAGATTTTGTGACGAAAGGGGATACTATCCTGCGCATTTCCGAGATCAAAAGCGATTATTTCGACCCCGAATTACTCAAACGCACCTCAGAACAACTAGAGGCAAAACAAGGGGTAATGAGCGCCTATCGTGATAAAATAAACGCCCTTGAGGCGCAACTCGTAGCGCTTGAGGCAGAACGTGAATTAAAACTCAACCAAGCGAGAAACAAAGTTTCGCAGACCATTTTGAAAGTTCAAAACGACAGCATCAAGTTCGAAGCAGCAAAAACCGACCGATCTATTGCAGAGATTCGTCTACAACGTGATTTAAGTCTATTTGAAAAAGGACTAAAATCAACTCGCGAAGTCGAAGAAAAACGCATTAAACTGCGAGAGACCGAAGCGAAATATATCGGAGATGAGAATAATTTTCAAAACTCCAAGAATGATGTGGCCATTGCTCGAATCGAGATTGAACGACTAAAGGCTGAGTACGCAGAAAAGCTATCTAAAACACGTTCAGACCTCGCTACAGCTAGTTCAAATCGATTCGAAGCTGAAGGTGAAGTGGCTAAAATTCAAAATACACTAGCTAATTATACCTCAAGAGCGACCTTAGGT
>CAZUBV010000050.1:0-9435 GCA_964618875.1 uncultured Flavobacteriaceae bacterium | reverse complement strand
ACTGAGCAATTTGTTCTGCACTTCCCGACTCTTGTGCTCCAAACTGATTGCATGGAACGCCAATGATCTCGAGACGATCTTTGTACGTTTCGTAGAGTGCTTGTAAATTCTTGTATTGAGGTGTAAATCCGCAAGCTGAGGCTACATTTACAAATAGAAGGTATTTGCCTTCGAATGCGGACCAATCTACTAGTTCGCCTTGTAAAGTGTTGATGTCAATATTGGGCATAGTTTGAGCAGACATAGGACCTTTCTCAGTTTTTTTAAAAACGTTGTTAAGCGAATCTAAGAGTTTCATTAGCTATAAATGTAACGGTGTAGTTCAGCTAATTTTTCTGGATTTTTGAACGCACCTCCATAAAACGAGGTTACAGTAGCTGAGGTATCGTCTTTGATTCCTCGCGAAGAAACGCACAAGTGTTTTGCATCGATAATTACGGCAACATCTTCGGTCTCAAGAATTTGTTGCAGGTATATACCAATCTGATTGGTCAATCGCTCTTGAACTTGCGGGCGTTTAGCAAAATGCTGAACAATGCGATTTAATTTAGATAACCCAATTACTTTTCCTGAAGAGATATAAGCGACATGAGCCTTTCCAATGATCGGTACAAAATGGTGCTCACAGTTCGAGTAAAACGTAATCTCTTTCTCGACGAGCATTTGTCCGTATTCGTATTTATTATCGAATAGCGCGACACTCGGTTTGTTTTTTGGATTTAAACCTGAGAAGATCTCGTCAATATACATTTTAGCTACTCGTTTTGGAGTTCCTTTAAGCGAATCGTCGGTTAAGTCAAGGCCCATTACGTGCATAATCTGCTCGAAAAGTGCAGCGATTTTCTCTTTCTTTTGCTGATCGCTAAGCGCAAAGGCGTCATCACGCATAGGAGTCTCAAGCCCTGTAAATAGGTGTTCGTCGCCAATTTCGTCGATATCGAAATCAGATAATGCAACAGACGTTTTGTTAGTAGTTGTCTTGTAGGTAGAAGTTTTCATAGCATAGACTGCGCCAATTGGTTATGGTGCGCAGTCTTACAAAGATACAAATTGTTTAACGAAAACATTATTTTCGATAAACAAAACAAAATATAATGGGCTTAATGTGGAAGTTTTGATCGGAGCATTCCGTAGGTGAAGGTGCCTAAAAGAGCAAATATCAGTGCTACAATTAGCGGAATGAATCCCGCGCCAATTAGCGTAAAAATCGGACCTGGACATGCTCCAGCTAGTCCCCATCCTAATCCGAAAACGATTCCGCCGAAAAGATAGTTTTTCCAGCCCTTAGCTTTGGGTGGAATGGTAATGGGTTCACCGGAAATTGATTTTAGGTTATTTCGTTTAATTAGCTGATGACCAATTACGCCAACAAAAAGTGCAGAGCCAATGATTCCGTACATGTGAAAGGAGTCAAATTGGAACATCTCAAAGATTCTAAACCAAGAAGCTGCCTCGGATTTAATCATAATAATTCCAAAAGCAGCACCCGCGAGAAGATATTTTATGGTTTGTAACATAACGAATTAGAATAAGATAGGGAAAAGAACGTGAACCATAAAAAGGCCACCAATAAAGAATCCAATCACTGCAATCAGTGAAGGTAGTTGCAGGTCGCTAAGGCCAGATATGGCATGGCCAGAGGTGCATCCGCCCGCATAACGTGATCCGAAACCAACTAGAAATCCACCTAAGGCAAGAAGTACAAGACTTTTCGGATTACTCAATGCCTCAATTGAAAATAGAAATTCAGGGAGGTATCCTTGTCCTCCGTCTGTAAACCCATAAGCGGCAAGGGTTTCAATAGTTTTAGGAGTTATGGCTACGCTAGCATCCGTGCTTAGATAATTCATAGCGATGAATCCGCCTGCAATGGCGCCGACGGAAAAAAGCAAATTCCATTTTTGAGCTTTCCAATCAAACCTGAAAAACTCGCAGGCTTTGTCACCACCTATTGCGGCGCACATCGTTCTTAAATTTCCAGACATTCCGAAGTTTCTTCCTGAAAAAATCAAAAAGAACATTACTGAAGCAATGAGAGGGCCCGATACATACCAGGGCCATGGGGCAAGAATAGCTTCGATCATAGTAGTTGACTTATGAATTAGCAGTAAAAATAATATCTGTAGCGTAATACAGATGTTACATAGGTTACCTTTAAATTAAAAAGGTATTTATACGTCCTCTCCTTTAAGCATCTTGTTCCAATACAGATAGGGAAGTCCAAACTTTTTAAGCATCCACAGTCGCCAATGTTCTTTTGAAGAGTCAAACACGAGCATTTGTTTAAGCTTAGGGTCTGGGGTAAAATTGTTGTCGTAATCGAACTCTGCCAGTACCATTTTTCCGTATCCGGTTACAAGCGGACAAGAAGAGTATCCATCGTAGGATTTATTGCCAATGCTTCCGTCTTTCATCATTTTTTGAATGTTGTCTAGTACAACCGGTACTTGTTTTCTGACGGCAGCACCAGTTTTAGCGGTAGGAACTCCGGCTACGTCGCCAAGCCCGAAGATATTGGCATATTTGGTGTGTTGTAAGGTATGTTTATCGACGCTCAGCCAACCGCCTTCATTGGCAAGAGCAGATTCTCGAATGAATTTTGGGGCTGCCTGAGGCGGAGCAAGGTGCAGAAAATCGAAAGGTACAGCGATACGGCCATCCTCGGTTTTTGTAGCTCCAAAACAATTATGCTCGTCGAAAGAACACCCTTCTTTTTGACTAAAACAGGCGTGATCTTCAGGAGTCTTATCGATGAAATACACGATTTTTTTATCAGCATCAATTTCGACGGGCGTATTATACGGATGAAACTTGATATTATACCTACCAATAACCTTCATTAAGGTTTCCCGAATCACGGGTACACCAAAGATTACGGTACCTGGAGTGGCAAACATCAAATTGGTTTTATCGGCCAATCCTTTTTTACGGATGTAGTCTGCTGCTAGGTATGCGATTTTTTGAGGAGCGCCTCCGCATTTTATAGGAGTGGCAGGCTGTGTGAATATGGCATTACCTCCTTTGAATTCTTGTAACAACTTCCATGTGTGTTCTGGGTTGGTATAATTACTGCAAATCACACCGCGTTCTAACGCCTCGGGAAGGCCTTTGATCATACTTGGCTCCATAACAAGCCCTGGCGCTACGATAAGGTATTCGTAGGTGATTGTTCCTGAATTTTTGGTGTCTACTTTGTTATTGTCGGGATCAAAAGAGGCCGCATAGTCTTTAATCCAGGTAACTCCGTCAGGGATGACCGAAGCCATTGGCCGAGCGGTTTTTGAATAGTCAAACGTTCCTGCTCCGACTAGCGTCCAAGCTGGTTGATAATAGTGGGTGTCAGCGGGTTCAATAATTCCGATTGAAATACGCTTATCGAGTTTATGTAGCCTTGCAGCTGCCATAATCCCAGCGGTACCTCCTCCGATGATAAGTACTTGAAATGAAGTTTGCATAGGTTGTTTATTAGTATTGTTTAGGCAACCTTTAAGCTAGAAATAAAAAAGCGATCCTTAAGGATCGCTAAACTGATATAAAAACTACTTATTTAGTCGGCATTGTCGATGGACAAACGTAGTTAGTAAGGGGTACGCCAGCTTCTTCTATAGCTTTGAAGCCACCGGTGATATCAATGAAATTATGAACACCTCGGCTTTTTAAAATCGATCCAGCGATCACCGAGCGGTAGCCGCCCGCACAATGCACAAAGAAGGGTTCGTTTTCTGGAAAGTCTCCTAAGTGATGATTTAAGTAATCTAGCGGAGTATTGGTAGCCGTCGGAATGCGATGCGCATAAAATTCAGTGTCTTTGCGAACGTCAAAAACTTTAGCTGTTCCTGCTTCAACTTTCGGTTTTAGAGCCTCGGCAGCTATGGTATCGATTGAGTCGAATTCCTTTCCGGCTTCTTTCCACGATTCGAAACCACCTTCCAAGTAACCAAGGGTGTTGTCAAAACCTACACGTGCAAGACGAGTGATGGTTTCTTCTTCTCTTCCCTCGGGAGTAACTAGTAAGAGGGGTTGTTCAATATCTGCAATGAGCGCACCGACCCATGGGGCGAAGCTCCCGTCTAGACCGATGAAAATAGAGCGCGGAATATGTCCTTGAACAAAATCGTCCTGATGACGAACATCAAGTACTAGCGCTCCAGTTTGATTGGCGACATCTTCGAAGGCCTCTGGTGATAGTGGGCGTGAACCGCGCTCAAGAACTTCGTCAAAGTGATCGTAACCCTCTTTGTTCATCTTTACGTTAAGAGGAAAATATTGAGGTGGAGGCATGAGCCCATCGGTTACTTCTTTAACAAACTCTTCCTTGGTCATGTCTGCGCGTAGCGCATAGTTCATTTTCTTTTGGTTGCCTAGGGTATCAACCGTTTCTTTCATCATGTTTTTACCGCAGGCCGATCCTGCTCCATGTCCGGGATATACTGTAATATCATCAGACAGGGGCATGATTTTCGTTCTAAGGCTATCAAAAAGCGTCTCGGCAAGTTGCTCTTGGGTCATATCTGCTGCTTTTTGAGCTAAATCAGGACGTCCAACATCACCTAAAAACAGTGTATCTCCACTGAATATTGCATGGTCTTTACCGTTCTCATCTCTTAAGAGATAGGTGGTCGACTCCATAGTGTGACCCGGAGTATGCAATACTTTTATGATAACGTTTCCTAATTTAAATTCCTGACCGTCAGTAGCAATGATCGCATCAAAACTCGGATTTGCATTTGGGCCGTAAATAATTGGCGCACCAGTTTCTTTCGCAAGGCTCAAGTGCCCACTTACAAAGTCTGCATGGAAATGCGTTTCAAAGATGTATTTGATACGAGCGTTTGCGGCCTTAACTTTTTCGATATAAGGTGCAACCTCGCGTAGTGGATCAATAATAGCAACTTCTCCGTTACTTTCGATATAATAAGCCCCTTGAGCGAGACATCCGGTATAAATTTGTTCAATCTTCATAGTATATTCTTTTAAAGTGCTGACAAAGTTAAGGGGCTGTCCCCTAACTAAGGGTTACCTAAGTTACAAATCGTTTGTTCTCGACTCAAGCGCAATAGTTCTAGATAGGGCGCTTATCTCATCTTCTTTTCCTTTTAACCACAGATGGGCATTGTGCGCCGTGTCAAAAAAGCCTGAATCACCAATCATGGCAACAATTTCACTGCGTTTTAAAATATCTCGGATGGGTCCAATAGGTCCTGAGATTGCGATTTGAATACCGCTAGTTTGCAGTTGTCCAAAAAGTTGTCGAAGCATATGTGCTGCGGTAGAATCGATATAATTAATAGCTTCTACCGATAAAACAAGCCCTTTTATTTGGGGTCCGTGTGCTGCTATTGAGCTGAGTAGTTCTTGCTTGAAATAGTCCTTGTTTCCAAAGTATAACTGGCCGTCAAATCGAAAAAGCATCACTTCGGGGTCTATTTCAACCTCGTTTTCGAATCGTTTGATATTGCGGTAATGCGTAGTGTTTTTCAGTCTTCCGAGTAGTGCGTAGTGGGGTTTAGAGATTCGGTAGAGTAGCAGGGCAAGCGAGATCAGTACACCTATTAAAATTCCTTGAGTGATTCCGACCAGTAATGTAATTAAGAAAGTGATTACCAACACGGCAAATTCGTCTTTACGTTTTTTGAATAGACGAATCGGGTAAGCGGTATCAATAAGTCCAAAAACCGCCACCATGATAATCGCGGCAAGTACCGTTTGGGGCAGGTAATAAAATAAGGGGGTAAGGAATAACAGGGTTAGCCCGACAATTAAGGCACTAAAAACTGAGGCTAGCGGTGTTTGAGCCCCAGCCTGATCGTTCACTGCTGTACGCGAAAATCCGCCAGTTACAGGGTACGATTGAAATAGCGATCCGAATACGTTAGCGAGTCCTATGGCGATGAGTTCTTGATTGGGCCGAACTTCTTGTAATCCTTTGCGCTCTTCGATTGCTTTAGAAACCGAAATCGCTTCCATAAATGCGATCAGGGCTAGGGTAAGTGCAATCGGAAAAAGTTCTGAAATGCGACTGCTATCAAGGCTAGGAAGCGAAAGTTTCGGAAGACCGGAGGGTACATCCCTAACAATATTCAGCCCACTTTGATCGAGCTTAAACAGGTAAACAACCACTATCCCTAAAACGGTTACTACAAGAGCGGCTGGTATCTTTGGAAGGTATTTTTTAAATAGTTTGATCGTTATTATAGCTCCAATTCCTAAACCAATAGCATAGAGATTTACCTGATCAATAACAGCTATGGTATTGCGAAGCAGTAAATGAATTTGGTTACTGTTACTAACCGGAGCGCCCAGTACATGCTTCAACTGACTAAGACCAATGATTAGTGCCGCCGCTGAGGTGAATCCACTAATTACCGGTTTTGAAAGAAAGTTGACCAAAAACCCCATTTTCACTACGCCAAGTAACAACTGAATGGACCCCATAAATAGGGCTAAGAAAATAGCCATTGCCGTGTACTGTTCGATTCCGCTAATGGCGAGTGCGCCAAGGCCGGCCGCCACTAGTAACGAATCCATTGCTACGGGTGCTACGCTTAATTGTCTTGAGGTTCCGAGTAGAGCATAAATGATTTGTGGAATGAGCGACGCATACAAGCCAAACACCGGGGGTAGTCCGGCGAGCATGGCATAAGCCATACCCTGCGGAATGAGCATAATCCCCACGGTTATCCCTGCCGAGAGGTCTCCAGATAATTGAGATTTTTTATAAGCCGGAAGCCACTCAAGAATAGGAATAAAACGTTTCAAGATGTGCATAAGCTAGAGGTTGATTATTTCTATATGGTTGCGATGCAGCTTAATACGTCCCATTTTTTCTAATTTTTTGAGTAGTCTTGAGATTACCACGCGGGAGCTGTGCAATTCATCGGCAATCTCTTTGTGGGTTTGATGAATGCTATTTTCTCCACTAATTCGCCCTTTTTCTCTAAGGTATTCTTCTAGACGCTCGTCAAGTCGTTCAAAAGCTACTTTCTCGAGGCTGGAAAGTACTTCTTCCATTCGGTTTTGATAGTTAGCGAATATAAAGCTTCTCCAACCTGGATATTTACCGATCCATTCTTCTAGCTTTTGATTTGGAATCATAATTAGAAGAGTATCCACTTCGGCTATGGCTTTTATAGTACTTCTTTTTTGTTCGGTGCAGCAGGCCATAGACATCGAGCAGGTATTGCCTTGTTCGATATAGTACAAAAGCAATTCCTCGCCATCGTCGTATTCTCTGAGTACTTTAATTGCCCCTGAGATCAGTAGCGGGATACTTTTTATGTATTCACCAGGCCGGATTACTTCGGTCCCTGCTTTTATTTGTCGGTAAGTACCCACTTGATTAATCTCATTTAGAAGCGTAGCTTCAAATAACGATCCGTAAATGGCTTGAAGGTCGGTAAGCATAAGTTGTTTGGATAGGGTTATTTCAAAAATAGATTGAAAACAAGAGCATTCCAAAGATACGTATAGAAGGTAGGCCGCTTCAGTAACCTGTGTTACATTATCTTTATTCTCGCTATGAAGAATCCTCGAACTAAGATTGTTTTAGTTTGGCTTAAGCGCGATTTGCGCTGGTATGATCACGCGCCACTTAAAGCAGCAATTGAATCTGGGTATCCGGTTTTATTATTCTATTGTTTTGAGCCCTCATTGCTGGTAGATCAGCACACTAGTGCGCGCCACTGGCACTTTATTTCGGAAAGTTTAGACAATTTCGATCATTTTTTAACCTCCTTTGATACTAAAATTCTGCGCGCTCATTCAGATGTAATTAAAGCACTGGCTGACTTGCAGAGTGAATTTGATATTCAGCAGGTTTTTAGTTACCAAGAGACGGGCATCAAGCTAACCTATGATCGTGATCGTGCTGTTTCGGCGTTTTTAAGGCAAAGAGCTATTGCTTGGACCGAGTTTTGCTCAAATGGCGTAGAACGTGGTCTTACACATCGCGTGGGTTGGCGAGAACGCTGGGAAGCGTTTATGGCCGATCCAATTAGTGTTATAGATTGGAATAATGCGGTTCTACTTCCTTGTAAGGTGGTTGACAGCTTGCCGGTTTCTCGAAAGCTAAACCTTCCGATAGATGATACTACAAGTAGGCAAAAAGGAGGGAGACTAGTTGGTCTAAAGTATTTGAAAAGCTTTTTAACCTATCGTTACCCGCAGTACAACCGACATATATCTAAGCCAGAGGCTTCTAGGTTTAGTTGCAGCCGATTATCTCCTTACATCGCGTATGGTTGTTTATCTATTCGTGAGATTATGCAAGCAAGTGAATCGGTAGTAGGTTCAAAACGGGCAATAGGATCTTTTCGTTCTAGACTTCGGTGGCAAGCCCATTTTATTCAAAAATTTGAAATGGAAGATCGTATAGAGTTCGAGCCGGTGAACAGAGGCTATCTTTCTTTGGAAAAGCCAATAAACACCGAATTCCTTGAAGCTTGGAAGACGGGTCAAACAGGAGTGCCACTAGTAGATGCTTCAATGCGCTGTTTACAACAAACAGGGTATGTAAACTTTCGTATGCGAGCGCTTCTCGTATCTTTTGCTACTCACCATTTGTGGTTGCCTTGGCAGGCCATATCAAGCCACTTGGCTCAGCTTTTTTTAGATTTTGAGCCGGGTATTCATTATCCTCAATTACAGATGCAAGCCGGTGAGACGGGAATTAATCAAATTCGAATTTACAATCCACTAACCAACAGTTTAAAACACGATCCAGAAGCTATTTTTCTGCGTAAATGGTTGCCTGAACTTGCGCATTTGCCTACCCCGTTTGTGCATCAGCCCGAATTGCTGACTCCAATTGACGAGGTATTCTTTGATTTCAACAGGGGGGTGGACTATCCAGAACCGATTATTGATGTAGATCGTGCTCGAAGGGCAGCAGGCGATCGGTTATATGCGCTACAAAAAGAGTTAGCCGTGCAGACCGAGAGTAAACGGGTGATTGCTACACACACGCTTTCGAATCGTAATCCGTTTAAATAAAAAAAAAGGGCCCCGCATGGGGCCCTTTTAGGGAATCAAAACGCGAGGGTTTTGATTATAAGTTTACGCGCAGTGCAGCGTTCCAGGTTCTTCCGAATCCGAACCATACAGAATTACGAACATCTACACCATTCCAAGTAGTTGCACCACCGTCAGCATGGATGTTAGTGTTAGATTCTGCAATGTATACAGTATCGAAAAGGTTATTGATGTTAATTCTGAAGCTTGCATTGTTTCCGAATAGATCGAAACGAGCAGTTGCACCAAGATCAACTAAACCGTATGATGGAAGCTGTACAGCACCCTTGTTGTTTGGTGATAGGAAATCTGAATCATTGATTGAGTAATCAGCATATAAGCCATCAACAAAACGGTAGCTAAGGTCGAAAGAAAAATCTCCAACGGTGTACTGAGCCTCAGTGTAGGTAGTAAACTGAGCAGCAT
>CAZUBV010000049.1:0-9606 GCA_964618875.1 uncultured Flavobacteriaceae bacterium | reverse complement strand
TAGCTACAACTACTCCTTGCGAAGCCATGATGGCAGCATTATATGGAATTGCATCTTTCACCTCATATTTGTATGCCCACCAATCACTAAAAGTGGATCCACCCACTCCGTGTTCGGCCATTTTATCGGCTACTTTGTATCCCTCAAGAATATGAGTAAAAGTGTTTACTCTAAAGTCAAACTTTTCAGCGACTTTCATGAGCATATTAATCTCACTTTGTACATAGGAGTGGCTACTTATAAATCGTTTTGATTCAAGAATTTCACCAATAGTTTCGAGTTCTTCATCGATTCGATACGGTTGCTTGCTTTTCTTCTTAGCTAAGTATTCCTTACCTCGTGTGAAGTAGTCTGTAAAAACTTGTTCAACACCCATTCGCGTTTGTGGGAATCTTGAATAAGAGCTCCAATTTGATTGTTTTACGTTTTCACCAAGCGCAAATTTGATAAACCCAGGTGCTTCTTTGAATATCAATTCATCTGCTGTTCCGCCCCATTTTAGACGGAGAATTGCCGACTGACCGCCAATAGGATTCGCTGATCCGTGCAGTAATTGGGCTGATGTTACTCCACCTGCAAGGTTTCTATAAATATCCATATCGGTTGGGTCAATTACATCTGTCATTCGTACTTCAGCAGAAGAATTGTGTCCACCCTCGTTTATTGCCAAGGCTGCGATATGGGTGTGTTCGTCGATAATTCCGGCAGTTAAATGCTTCCCGGTAGCATCGATGATTTTCGCTTTACTGCTACTAAGATTTTTTCCAATTTTAGCGATTCTACCTTTGTTTATATGGACATCGGTATTTTCGAGAATTTCATAGCCTGTCCAAACTGTAGCATTTTTGAATAGTAATTCCTGTGGCTCGGGCTGTTTCTCAAAACCAAGTCCTACGTTTGGATAACGCTCGGCTAGGGAGTAGCTTGCAGGTAGCGCATTTTTCTTATCGCCTTCTTTCTTATCCGCTGATGCAGTATCTGGGGTAAGTGAAATTGCTGTTGAGTTTCCGTCTGCATACACTACGCGCCCTTTAAGCAGATTGTTATCTTTTTTGGCAGCTATTCGATAGAGTTGTCCAAGGCTATCTGAGAAACTAAGATTTAGCCATTGGCTCGAGAAGTTCGATTTTACAGTAAGTTTTTCATCTCCTTTAGAGATTTTAACCGTTGGTTTTTGAAGTGTTCCTGTAATCGCAATGGTAAACGATTCATCGTTTAAATTGAGAGTGTATTCTCCACGCACATCGGGCGTGTTTCTATCCTCATATACATGTTGGTGACCGTTGACCCAATGCTCGAAGATGGTTGTTTTACCATCAAAAATAGGGCCTGAGCTAATTATGAAATTTGCCTTCATCTTTGGCTTTAACGCACCAATTTCTGATTGTTTGCCAAGGATTTCTGCTGGAGTAGTAGTTAGAGCTGCTAAGGCGTCACTTTCGGATAAACCTCTCTCAATTGCTTTCGATACATTGGTTCGTAAGACGCTAAGCGAAGTAAGCCCGTTAGTGGTGAATGCAAATCGAATACCATGTTCACTTAAGATTTTAGCGTTCGAAGGCGCCTGGTACCAATGGCGCATATCTTTAAGAGAAACATATTCGGCATAAACGGGGTCAGAGAGGTCGTAAGCCTTAGGGAAATTCAGCGGGATTATCACAGGAGTAGTAAACTGCTTTAATTCTCTTACGTAGTTATATTCGTCTCCTGAGCCGAGTACAGAATAGTTTACTCCAAATTGGCGTCCAATTTTTAGTGCACGCACCGTATTTCCGTTTGCACCAGCGTCAAAGAGTTGAGGTAGTGAACGCTGATTTTGTAACGCTTCAAGTGCGCGATCCTTAGTTTCAATATTTCCTTTGCTATACCAGTCTAGGTCATGATATACTTGTCGCAGTAAGGCCATGGCGCCCATAAGTGAACCCGGATAAGATTGGGAGGATTGCACACTTTTTGTAAAAGAAAAATAAGCACTTGAACGATCATCAAGAATACGTTTAGATGCATCGGAATGATCATCTAGTGCAACTAAAAGGCCTGTACCCCTTGCAATGCCGTCGGATTGGTGTGTGTTTACGACTCCAACACCAGCCTTTCGATAATCGTCTGCTGATTTTTTAGCATAACTAAACAATTGAGCTGCCTCCGTGTCTGGTCTGATGTGGTCATTCCAATAAAACCCTTCACGTGTGGGTTCGTATTGGGGTGAACGCCCTGAGCTAGAAACACGTTTTGGTTTTTCGACTCCAAAATCGCTAAAAACTTCAACAAACGAAGGATAAATATGCGCGCCGTTTAAATCATAAGTGATCGTATTTGCGGGTATGCTGACTTTAAGTCCATATGAAACGACTTTGTCGTTTAAAATCAGAAGCGTGGCCTTTTCTAATGTGGTAGTGGCGTCTATGTGTAAGGTTGCATTAGTAAATGCTTTGTACACTTCTTGTTTTGTTTTTACCTCTGAGTGCGCCGGGAAATAATCCTGCGCCTGCAGCGAAGGTAAACCTAATAGTAGAATGAGAAGGATGAGTTTTTTCATTGTGTTTTGTGTTTTGAGTATCTTAAATGTAGCCGATTGACTGATCTAGGTCAAATAATTAACGTTTAGGAAGCTCAGCTACTATTTCGATAAAGAAAATGAGATCGGCACCAGGTGGGATAACGTTTCCAGCTCCTCTTTCTCCATAGCCCAATGTTGCCGGAATCCGAACCCAACGTTTTTCACCAATTTGCATATCTGTAAGTGCTTCCTTAAATCCAGCAATCATAGGAGTCTCAGTAGTTAACGTCAGAACCATAGGAACAAATTGCCCTCGATGCATCGCGTTTATTTGATCGAAATTCTGCGCCTCTTCGGCGATGCGCTGAATGTTGCTGTCGAATAAGTCACCGGTAGTTAGCCAGCCTGCATAGTTTACTGAAATCTCGGTTCCGAAGGCAACTTTTTTACCATTCCCTTCTTTTTCAATACTGAATTCAACACCCTGTTCGCTAAGCATTGCATTCTCAAACCGAGCTTCGAACTCCTTTTGAAGTGCTGCTTTTTTCTCGGCGAATACTGCAATTTCTTTTTCGATTTCTTCGAAGTAGGTCTCTAAAACTCCAATTGCATCGAAGTTTTTACCCTTTTTACCTACTCTGAGAATCTCAACTTTTTCAAGTTCAACGGCTTGAATAGGTCGATCCGATGGGTCTGTCGCAACTGAGGCGATTGAGTCTAATACCGCTTCTCCACTTACAATTGAGCCGAATACAGTGTGTTTTCCGTCGAGCCAAGGGGTTTCTTTGTGAGTGATGAAAAATTGACTACCATTTGTAAATGGACCGGAATTTGCCATCGACAAGATTCCTTTCTTATCGTGTCTTAAGGTGTCGACGAATTCATCTTTAAATCGGTATCCTGGTCCTCCTTGTCCCGTTGCAGTAGGGTCTCCACCTTGGATCATGAAATCCTTTATCACTCGGTGAAATTGAGTCCCATCATAATAGGGTTGATTGGCATACTGATCGCTAACTCGTTTGCTATTACCCTCAGCTAAACTGACAAAGCTTGCCACGGTAACCGGGGTGAGATCACTGTGTAGTTCAAGAAGCATCTCACCTTTTGAGGTGGTCATTTTAGCATAAACTCCTTGTTCTAAATTCGGATGAGCACCACCACAGGAATAAAGAAATATAGCTGCGATAGATAGACTTAGAATAGATTTAATTTTCATAAATAGTTGCGTTTGTTTTTAGTGATTCTTTATAATGTGGTAAAAGCGATGTTAATAATGCTACGGCCTGTTCAATTGAGGTGTTAATTTTTCCGCCTGCTGCGTTCTTATGTCCACCTCCGTTAAAATGGTCTCGAGCAAACTGATTGACATCGAAATCACCAGTAGAACGAAGCGATAGCTTGATCGATTGGTCTTCACTATTTTCAATAAATATTACCGAAAAGCAGCATCCCTTAAGGCTCAGTCCGAAATTCACGAACCCTTCGGAGTCTCCCTTTTGAAAGTTACTTGCAATCTTGTCGTTTTCGGTAATACACATATAAACGGTGTGATACTCCTCGAGAAATTCTAGAGAATCTAAACAACGCCCCATAAGTTTTAAGCGACTGAGACTACCCTGTTCAGATATAAGGGCATTGATCTTTGTTTTGTCTGCTCCACTATCGACTAAGTTAGCTGCTATCCGTAGGGTTTCTGAGCCCGCATTAGGATACTTGAAAGACCCCGTATCGGTTAGTATTCCTGTGTATAGACAAGTTGCGATATCTGCGTTTATATGTGTCTCTAGTCCGATGTAATTTGCAAAATGATAAATCATCTCACTAGTTGAACTCGCCGAGGTATCACTGAACATGTACGTGGCATAGTCGGCAGGAGAAATATGGTGGTCGACCATAAGTATTGGTTGTGTTGCTTCAGAAATCAGAGGTTCTAAAACACCACATCTAGAGAGGTGGTTAAAATCGAGCGTAGCGATTAAATCAGCCTGGTTTATTGCAGTTTTGCACGATTCGAGCTGATCCTCACCGATGAGTATATCTTCACTTTTAGGTAGCCAAGCTAAAAAGTGCGGAAATGGATTTGGTGCAATTACCTGGGCATGATGTCCTGTATTTGAGAGTAATAGCTGTAAACCTAAACACGAACCTAAGGCGTCACCGTCAGGGTTTTGATGGGGTATTATTGCAATTTTTTTTGGAGTACTTAGAAGATCAGATACCCCTTCAATAGTTAATATTCTCATAAAGTCGAAGATACAATTAAATTCATTTTTGTCGTTATTTTTAGCCAAACTCTACTCGCTTACTTATTTTCACTTTTTTATGAAATATACCAGCACTTATTTGATTGTTTTTACGTCATTCCTAGCTAATTTTTCGTGCCAACGTCATCCGAATGAAGATCGAAATGCGGAAGTGCCTAAGCTTGGTGTTGCGGCTCAGGGGGTTAGCAGAATTTCATTCGGCTCATGTAATAATGCCTTTGCGAGTAATGAATTGTGGGATGAGGTTATTGCGGCCTCTGCAGAAGCTTGGATTTGGGGTGGGGATATCGTCTATGCCGATTCAGATGAGCCGGAACAGATTCGCAAACATTATAATAAGCAACTTTCAAACCCGTTGTATAGTGAACTCATAGCTTCGATTCCTGTTTTTGGTACATGGGATGATCACGATTATGGACGTAACGATGGCGGCCGTGAATTTTCGATAAAGGCCGAAAGCCAACAACTATTTTTAGATTTTCTTCAGGTTGAAAAGGATGATCCAAGACGTAAGCGAGAGGGAGTGTATACCAGTCATAAACTGTACTCAGACGGAAAGACCATAGAAATTATCCTATTAGACACCCGATATTTTCGCTCAGAGCTCGTACCGGGTACTGAAGGTAATCGTTACGGATCTACAGAAGACCCTTCTGCAACTATCTTAGGGGATGCCCAGTGGATATGGCTAGAGGATCAATTAACGAAAAGCACAGCAGATCTGGTACTACTTGTTTCGAGTATTCAGGTGATTTCTTCAGAACACGGATTCGAAAAGTGGAATACTATGCCTTTAGAGCGAACTCGGCTACTCGATGCAATTGCCAAAACAACTATTCCTGTGGTTGTGCTTTCCGGTGACCGTCATATTTCAGAGTTGTCGCTTCAGCAGTGGAATGGTAAAGCGATATTAGAATTCACTTCGAGTGGTTTAACACATTCGTATACTGGTTTTAAAGGTGAGCCAAATGCCTATAGAATTGGAGAAGTCGTTTCAAAACCGAGTTTTGGAGTCATTGATGTAGATTGGAATACGAGCGTACTTAAAACGATAATGGTAGGGGATAAAGCTGAGATTTTCCAACAAAAAGAATTTTCCTTTTAAAAAGTAGTAGTTTTGCAAAAAATTTAGAAGGATAGATATGTCTGGAACAAAAACATTTACAATGATTAAGCCCGATGCGGTTAAGGCTGGGCACATCGGAGCTATTTTAGAGCGCATTAATGCTGCTGGTTTTCGAATTGCCGCAATGAAATATACTCAGCTAAGTAAGCGCGATGCAGAGTTGTTTTACGCCATTCACGCTGAACGTCCATTCTATGGAGAATTGGTTGATTTTATGAGTAGCGGTCCTATTGTGGCAGCAGTGCTTGAAAAGGAAAATGCTGTGGAAGATTTTAGAATATTAATTGGATCCACCAATCCTGCCGAGGCTGCAGAAGGTACTATCCGCAAGGCATTTGCTACCTCTATCGGAGAAAACGCAATTCACGGTTCTGATAGTGATGAAAACGCTGGTATTGAAGCTGCCTTTCACTTTTCAGGTAGAGAGCTTTTCTAAAACCTAGAACAATAAAACAGATTGAATATAATCGCCATTGAGTGCTTCGTTGTACATGGCGATTATTTTTTTTCTACCAAACATAAGTTCCTCTCTAAGAATAGACGAATTCAGATAGACTTTTAGAATTCCTTTCGAAAAATGTACACTCTTAGTGTAGTGTGCTACACCTGATCCCATAATTTCAGGCCATAAACGAATGATTTCCGCTTCTTGTAATCCGTTTGTTAGCCTATTTTTTTCGATGATTTGCTTGATTACTTCTGCAAGGCTTTGTTCTTGATCCTTCCGCATACTATAACGAAATCATTTGATACGATTGTCCAGTTTGCTGGACTACCTCTTCTGTTCTGTTGAAATGGGTGTCACTTATAAAGAGCTGTCCAAAAAAATTGTTTTTTACCAGACCAATTAGCCGACTCACTCGGTGCTCGTCTAATTTATCAAAGATATCATCTAACAGTACAATCGGTTTTTGCTCGCTCTGTGATTTTAAAAATTCATAATGTGCAAATCGTAACGCAATAAGAAAGCTCTTTTGCTGGCCTTGGCTTCCGAAACGTTTAATTGGATAGCCGTCGAGTAAGAAATCGAGATCGTCTTTGTGGATCCCAGCAGTTGAATATTGTGCAAATCGATCCTTTTCTAATTGACTTGCTAGTAGATCTTTAAAGGAAACTTCATTTAAGGAGGATTCGTATACAATAGAGACATCCTCTATTTCAGAAGCACTAATCGCCTTGTATTGCTTTTTAAAGTGCTCAGTAAATTGTTTTAAAAATGCACTTCTTGTGTTGTAGATAAACGTCCCGTTTTCAATTAGTAACTCATTGTAAAGCTCTAATGACGGTAATTGAAAAACTTGATTTTTATAAAAATATTTGAGCAGCGCATTTCGCTGACTTAATGCCTGATTGTAAGTTATAAGGGCACTTAAATATTCCGGATTAGATTGTGAGATGATTCCGTCGATAAACTTTCTTCGGGTTTCACTTCCTTCTGAAATGAGATCACGATCAGTAGGCGAGATAATCACTAGTGGTATTTGTCCGATATGATCACTAATACGTTCGTAGGGTTTGCCATTAAACTTTACGAGCTTTTTTGTTCCCTTTTTGAACCCTACAAAGACTTCAAACTGTTTGCCTGACTGCTGAAAATGGCCTTCGAGTGCAAATAAATCAGCACCGTGCCTAATGTTTTGTGTGCTTTGGGAATTAAAATAACCTTTTGTGAAGGCTAAATAATATATCGCGTCTAAAACGGTAGTTTTTCCTGCACCATTAGACCCTACAAGACAATTGATAGACGGATCGAATACAAAGCGCTGTGCCTCGAAATTTTTGTAGTTGAGAAGAGAGAGTTGATGCAGTTGCATAGGATAAGCTTGGGTGTAAAAATAAGCATTGTTACGAAGTGGTTAGATTCTGATAAAAATTCTATTTTTGCCCATCAAAGTATATTAGGCCATGGCAAGTTATCAGCGTAGAGGATATAAAAAAACGACGAAGGAAGAATCAGTAGATAGTAAGATAGAAGATCAAAGCAGCCAAACTGCTGAAGTGTTTTCTGCACTTGACAGCGGTGCATCTAAAACCGAGGCATGGTTTCGAAAAAATCAGAATGCTATTTTGGGACTTATCGTTCTAGTCGCCCTGATCGCTGTAGGAAGTTTTGCCTACAACACGTTTATTTTAGAGCCTAAAGAGAAGGAAGCTGCAAGTGAATTATATTATCCACAATCGTATTTTGAGCAGTCTATGCAGCCCGGTGTTGCTAGGGATTCTCTCCTTGGGCTTGCCTTAAATGGAGCGGAAGGAAAATACGGATTTATCGATATTGTTTCCGAATACAACGGAACTAAGGCGGCTAATTTAGCTGCTTACGGAGCTGGAATGACGTATTTAAAACTGGGTTCCTACAACGAGGCAATCGATTATTTGAGTGATTTTGACGCTGACGATGCCCTTCTCGGTGCATTAGCCAAAGGAGGTATTGCTGATGCTCATTCCGGACTTGAGAACTATGATAAAGCATTAACCGCGTATCGTTCTGCAATTGCTCATGACACCAATGAGTTTACAACGCCCATGTTCTTACGTAAGGCTATTTTCGTAGCTATCCAGCTGCAAGACAATGCAAAAGCTTTGGAATTTGCGAAACGACTTAAGGATGAATTCGGAAACAGTTCTGAAGCTATAGGTGTGGATGCACTTATAGGAAGTCTTGAATAGATGGCTACAGTCCATACTAATCTTTCAAATTACGATCGTTCACAGCTAACAAATAGCCAGGGCAAGCGAATTGCTGTCATCACGGCTGAATGGAATTCGGAGATAACCTCAGGTTTACGCTTAGGCTGCATTGATACACTTTTAGAACAGGGAGTTTTGGAACAGGATATCGTTTCCTATTTCGTTCCTGGGGCAGTTGAACTTACCTATGCAGCAGCAAAAGTTTTGGAGCGCCTTGACACTTCTGATCCAGGTTTCGATGCAATCATTGTAATTGGTTGTGTAATTCGAGGAGAAACCGCTCATTTCGATTATGTATGTCAATCGGTTACTTCGGGTGTTACTAGTCTAAATTTGCAAGCGAAGATCCCAGTTATTTTTTGTGTTTTGACAGATAATACCATTGAACAATCAAGAGCCAGAAGTGGCGGTATTCATGGAAATAAAGGCGTAGAAGCTGCCATTACCGCGTTAAAGATGATTCAATTCTGAATACCTTTTTCGAGCTTCTACTGAATCTTTAGTACCTTTATAGCTATGGCTTTTCTACCAATGAAATCTCATAAGAAGTATGGGTATCAGCCCCGATACTATAAAGGAGATTCGAATCCATTCAAAATGGAACATCGATTTGATTCTTTTCGCAATACTGCCCAGCCCCCTAGAGGGATCAAGAGTAAATTGTTGTGGGCATTGGATGATTTTCAATCTAGTTCTGATTCAAAAAAATCTAACCGACTAGTGTTACTTATAGCATTGATTTTATTGGTGTTATTCCTTTTTATAATCGATTTCGATCTAAGTATTTTTTTCAATTCCCGTGACTGATATCCGCTTACTACCTGATTTTGTTGCCAATCAAATTGCGGCTGGTGAGGTCGTTCAGCGCCCTGCTTCGGTTGTGAAGGAGCTGCTCGAGAATGCGGTCGATGCCGGAGCAATTGAGATTTCATTGGTTCTTGTAAAATCCGGAAAGGAGCACATCAGTGTAACAGATAATGGTTCAGGCATAGCTCCTAACCAAATTAGTTTGGCGTTTAAGCGAC
>CAZUBV010000048.1:0-9976 GCA_964618875.1 uncultured Flavobacteriaceae bacterium | reverse complement strand
ATTCGCGAAATCGAAGGTCTAGTCGCGGCATTACAAGAATGTGGGGTCACCGTCTACCGCCCACAGATCATTGAAGATCTCAATCAAATTTTCACGCGAGACATCGGATTTGTAATTGATGACTATTTTGTAAGGTCAAATATATTACCCGATCGCGAAGACGAAGTTCGTGCGATACAGCACATTCTTGATGGCTTCAATCCTGCCAAAATCATAACCCCTCCAGAAGCTGTTCACGTCGAAGGTGGCGATGTAATGCCCTGGAAAGAATATCTATTTGTTGGTACCTATCTGCAAGAGGATTACAAATCCTACATCACCGCAAGAACGAATAAAGCGGCTATCGATTGGCTGAGTGAGACTTTTCCGAACCGCAAGGTCAAAGCCTTTGAACTGCGCAAGTCTAACACAGACCCCTATAGTAACGCGCTACACCTAGATTGTTGTTTTCAACCCGTTGGAACAGCCCTTGCCATTCTTCATCCTGATGGATTTTTAAACCCTTCAGACCCACAATGGCTAATAGATTACTTCGGGCAAGAAAACGTCTTTACCATAGACGCTTCCGAAATGTATGCTATGACTAGTAATATCTTTTCCGTGAGCCCTGAACTTGTAATTTCTGATATTCGATTTACTCGACTGAACACTTGGCTACAATCGAAAGGGGTGTCGGTAAAAGCCATTGAGTACGGCGAAATCGCCAAACAAGAAGGACTGTTGAGGTGCAGTACCCTTCCACTTAAAAGAACGTATTAACTTACTCTTATGCAATACACTTCTAGTATTTTAATGATCCGTCCGGCCAGTTTTCGAAAAAACGAAGAGACGGCAATCAATAATTATTTTCAAAATGATATCAAGCTTGATGCGCGGTCGGTAATTACCGCAGCACAAGAAGAGTTCGATACTTTCGTGGCTACCTTAAAAGCGGCAGGAGTTACCGTTATTGTAGCTGAGGATATTGCAGAGAATGACACTCCCGATGCCGTTTTTCCGAATAACTGGATCTCAATGCACCACGATGGGCGAGTAGCCCTCTACCCTATGTTTGCCGAAAATCGACGCCGTGAGCGCCGTGAGGAGTTATTAGACACTTTAGAAGAAGCAGGATTTTCGATCACCGAAATTATCGATTACACCTCGGCCGAAGAAGACGAGGTATTTCTAGAAGGAACCGGAAGCCTCATTCTCGATCGCGATAACAGTATCGCGTACTGCTCACTATCGGAACGTGCCCACGAAGATTTAGTTATCGAATTCTGCGAAGACTTTGAGTATACCCCTATCCTATTTCACGCCTACCAAACAGTTGATAACGAGCGTTTACCCATATATCACACCAATGTAATGATGTGCGTAGCAGATCGTTTTGCAGTAGTTTGTTTGGAGTGCATCGATGACGAAAAAGAACGCAAATTGGTGAAAGAACAGCTCAAAGCAAGCGGAAAAATTCTCATTCCGATCACCGAGGCACAAATGCATCAATTCGCTGGAAACATGTTACAAGTAGGTAGAGGCGCACTGGGCCCTGCCCTTGTAATGAGTGATCGTGCGTATCAGTCACTTCGCGCCGATCAACTCCGTGCTCTTGAGTCGTTTGGGCCAATTATTCACCCCAAACTTGAAGTCATTGAAACTTGTGGTGGTGGAAGTGCTCGCTGTATGATGGCAGAGATTTTCTTGCCAAAGGCCTAACGATACGACGGATTTACCACAATCAAATTTTTCTGCCTTCCGTCAATGTAGTGTACGTTCTGACCGTCAAAAAACGCTTCCTCTTCGAGCATTATACGAACCGATTTGCCCCACTGGGGTAATTCAACAGAGGCATTAAGCTCGATAGAATAGGCAGTATTAGCATGAAGCGGGTAGTCGCCTCCTATTGGCACCCCTTCTTGTGAATCCCACATGCCTAGAGTTGTTCCAGCGGCATGACCGTGATAGCCTATGGGGTGAGTGTAAATCGAAGGCACGATACCTTCAGCGATTGCTTCGGCTCGACTCATAGCCAATACCTCATTACCCGTTCTTCCTTCTCTGAAATTACCGGTGAAAATGTCTTGCAATCGGTTACCTGTGGCAAGGGCTTCCTTTAAAAACTGAGGCGCATCGGTTTCGGCTGATCGCAACACATAAGCGTGCTGCTGTTGATCGGTATTGAGACGCAAATAGGTGATTCCGAAATCGCAGTGCAATAAATCTCCGGGCTGAATTACCTGTAAATCAGGTCGTTTTGAAAAGGTTCGAAGGTGATCAAAACGCTCCGGATCAGCGCGCTGTATGTCAACAGTAGGATGAAACCAAGTTTGAAGCCCTAATTCGCGTACCTTATCGCGCATCCACCAAACTACGTCTTCGGTGGTGGTTACTCCAGGAGTGATAACTTTCTCAGAAAAGGCTTCTGCAATGATATTGTGACTGATGCGAACAATATGCGGATAAATTTCCATTTCTTTAGCCGTTCGGGTTTCTAACCAAGCAATTGCCAATTTTTCTGCAGACACGACTTTTTTAGCGTACTTCGGACCTAAACTTTCTAGCAGTTCTTCTTTGTCGGTAGCCACGATTCCGTCTGCCAATCCAAAATGCCTAGATTGGTTAATTCCGATTTTCTTAGGATTACGCTCCGCAACAAGCTCTCGAAGCCTAGCCCACTGATCGGGTTGTTTGTCTTTGTCCCAAGCACTTTTAAATAGTGAACCCACATCATATCGGGATACCGCTAGGGTTTCCAACGACTCGCCGTTGTCGTAAAAAATAAGTATCGTTCTGCGGCGTGCAGCGAGCCACTCTGCAGGTAATAGCGTTTTAATGACCGGATCTTCATTATATTCTCTAGAGACCACGATCCACATGTCGATTCCTTCTCGGCGCATAATCGCGGGTAAGTAATTACTCACTTTGTCTTCTAACAATTCATTAATTACCTGAGCGCGCTCTTTCATGGGCAAAATGGCTCCATACGGGTTTGTCTGTGCAGTAATTGAAGTGCCTGCTAGGGTTAAAAAGAGCAGAACGAAGAATTTTATACCTTTCATTTCTCAAAATTTTAGAATTCAAGATAGGCAAGAAATGCTTTTGAAGCGCTGAGGGTATGGAAAAGGAAGGACATTTATTTTCTATTGGTTATGGACTGCGATCTCCAGATAGCTTTCTGTCTCTCGTAAAGCAGTACGGCATAAACTATATCGCAGATGTCCGCTCGAATCCGTACTCGAAATGGAATCCAAATTTTTGTAGAGAATCTATCGCTGCATTTTTACAAGATCATGGAGTGGGTTATGTCTATATCGGCGATATGATTGGAGGTATTCCTAAAGACTCTGAATGCTACACTCCAGAAGGCAAACTAGATTATGCTTTGGTAAAGCAACACTCCACTTTTCAAAAAGGAATTGAACGACTTTTGAAAGCAACCGAAAAAAAACTTAGTGTTGCACTGATGTGCGGAGAGGTTGAACCACATACCTGCCATCGTTCCAAACTGATTGGTGAAGTATTGGCAGAGCGTGGTATCCCTCTGCACCATATCTTATCTGACCACCTCGTAAAAACGCAAACCGAAGTTATGCTCGAACTCACTAAAGGCCGTAATACCACTGACCTCTTTGGTCAAAACCTATTTTAACTCATGAAACATATCATTCTCATCGTACTGTTGAGCACGACGTTGCTTTCCGCTCAACGTCCGCCAAACGCAAAAATTTCTAAACAGGTTATGGGCTTATTTGAGAGCCAAGTAAATGCATGGAATAGAGGTGATTTAGACGCTTTCATGGTAGGCTATTGGAATGATGAGCGTCTGGTTTTCGTGGGCAGTAAAGGTCCTACTTATGGGTATGAAAACACCCTTAAAGGATACCGAAGTGGATACCCCGATCGCAAGGCCATGGGGCAACTCAAGTTCGACATTTTAGAGCTTCGGCAATGGGATCACAGAACTATACAGGTGTTCGGAAAATTTACGCTCTATAGAGAGAAAGATACACCGAGGGGTCACTTCACCCTATTACTTCGAAAAATAAAAGGCCAATGGCTCATTGTAAGCGATCATTCCTCTTAAATCGCAGCGTAAAACCAATAGGCCATCCAGAGAACGAGCGCTAGTTTGAGCAACGAACCGGCAAGTACGCCTAAAAGCGAACCTATTGCAGCTCGAAGCGCAAGTTTGACTTCAGATTTTTGAACGTACAATTCTCCGGCAAAAGCTCCCAAGAACGGGCCGAAAATAAAACCAAACGGCGGAAAAAACAGCAACCCCAGCACTAGACCAACAAGCGATCCTATAGTACCCGCTCGAGATCCGCCATACTTTTTTGTAGCGTAAACGGGTATAATATTATCAATGAGGGATACCACAACCGCGGCAACAGCAAAAATCCACAGCCAATGATTCGCTATGTCGTACTTCTCGCTAATCTCTAGCACCAAAAGGGCAAAATAGCCGATTATAGGTCCTGGAATGATAGGAACAAAACAGCCAATGATGCCTACTACGAGTAGAATGCTTCCAAGAATAACTAACAATAAATCCATAAAACGAAAGTAGTAGAAAGTGTCGAAAACTCAGTGAAATAAAAAATTATAGTACTTTGTATTGCATAGTACTATAAACTTTCTATATTTGTCCTCAGAAACACTTCATCATGAATGTAGAGAATACCAAACAACAAATGCGCAAAGGAATTTTAGAGTTCTGCATCCTTTCTGTTTTGAAAGATCGCGACCTCTATGCTTCCGAAATCCTCGATAAGTTAAAAGAGGCAAAGCTTTTAGTAGTTGAGGGTACGCTGTACCCCCTTTTAACCCGTCTTAAAAACGCAGAATTACTGCAATATCGATGGGAAGAGTCAAGCAGCGGTCCGCCCAGAAAGTATTATACCCTTACCGAACAAGGCAATGAATTTTTAAACGAACTAAAAAGTACCTGGGAAGAACTACAATTTGCAATCAATAAGGTAACCCAATCCTAATCATGAAAAAAACAATCAATATCAATCTAGCTGGCTTCGTATTTTACATCGATGAAGATGCCTACGAAGCACTTAAAAATTACTTAAACAACATCCGCACTTACCTTGGAAACACGGAGGGTCGCGAAGAAATTATCGCAGATATCGAAAGTCGTATCTCTGAGCTCTTTTCCGAGAAGCAAAAACAGGTGATCACTATCGATGAAGTGAACCATGTGATTCAGGTCATGGGACGTCCCGAGGACTATGTCTCTGATGAAGAGGGGCCTTCAACGGCCAGTGGCAAACAATCGCATCGCTACACTGAACCGGTAACCAAACGACTGTACCGCGACCCAGATAATCAGGTTCTTGGGGGTGTCTGTGCTGGTGTTGGCCACTATCTCAATATTGATACCGTATGGGTCCGCCTTATTTTCTTGGCTATGATCTGGAGCGGTGTCTCGATCCTATTCTATTTTATCTTGTGGGCGATCATTCCTAAAGCAGAAACTACTGCTCAAAAATTAGAAATGAAAGGTAAAGCGGCCACCTTTAGTAATATCGAAGACTTCGTTCGCAAAGGCTACGATAATGTTAAAGAAGACTTGAAAAACGTAAACTTTAAAGGGGCTGGTGAAAAGGCACAGAAAGGTGCGAATGGGTTTTTTGCGCTTCTCGGAGAGCTATTCTCGAAGCTGTTTCAAGGCATTGGCAAGCTTCTAACTTTTGTAGGAGATATCGTGGGAAAGCTACTGGGCGCCATCATTCTTCTGGTAACGGTGGCGTTCATCATTCTACTCACCATTAGTTTCATTATCGGATCATTCATAGATATCAACATCGGCAATGACATTTTGGTCTTTCCGGGTTTTGAATTTATCAGTCCTGATTGGGGCGGTCCGTTTCACCCCATTTGGTACCACATTAGTATGATGTTGACCTTTGGGATTCCGGCCTTTAGTTTACTACTGCTAGCCCTTCAGCTTCTTTTCAAAAATATGGGACGCCTAAGCGGAAGCATCAAAATTGGCCTTTTAGCCGTATGGATGATCAGCCTTGTGAGCTTTATCATTTTAAGTTTAACGCACTTTTAGACGCGTTAGTTAGGGATTGGTTAAGGCCTCACGACTCTTAGAGTCGTGAGGCCTTAACTGCTTTTGCGTTTTTGGCAATTACAACCTGGTCTAGCGGCATTCCGCTGATATGACTCTCAAGCCAAGATAAAATATCGAGGTAAAGAAAAGACCTACGCTCGTAGTAATCGTCCTCTAAAGGCGATAACTGCTTGTAGAGCTCTTTGAATTTTGCCTTTAAATCTTGAGGGTAAACAGCGCCCAAATTTCGAATGAATTGGATGAGTAGACGCTGAACCTCGTGAAGGTCATTCATTCTAATCAAAAAGCGATAGGTGCTGAGCAGTAGTGATTCTAAATCGGCATCATTGCCTGACTCGAAATGGGCTATTACATTCAAAATACGAGAGAAACACATAAGATCTTCTCTCATGGTAAGCTGTTTATTATCGATCACTAAACTCAAATACGCGATGCATTGTTGGTACTGAGCGGCACCAAAATACAGACAAGCGATTTTATAGTAGAGCATCATCACATGATGATCATCAATTTGATGGGTATAGCTCTGGATTCCTTTTAACACCTCATCAATGAGCCCGATTCCTTCGGTGAAATTGCCCTGTAAAAAATGTAGATTTAGCTGGTTGTTACTCACATACAAAAAGGCGAGGGCCTTGGTATTGGTATTCTGCGGAAAATGTTCCGATGCAATTTGTAGTTGCAACCCCTCTAAGGTCTGTCGAAATCGTTCTGGATGCCTAAGTAGCAAAAGCGACTCCATCAGGTAATTATTTGCTTTGAGATAGAAAATTGGATGTGACGCAATCATTTCAGGAGCTTGATCAAAGAGACTTACCCATCTCGAAGCGTGTTTGTATAACCCCAAAAAATCTTGGGTAATCATACTGTACCAAACATGCGCTTTAGCATACCACAAGCGCTCTCTAAAACCTAGCTGATCATAGTCTACTTTGGGTAATTCTTTAAAGAAAAATTGAGTAACCTCGCGAAACTCTTCATCGCTTTTCACATACCCCGCTTTAAGTAGCTTTTCATATAATTGAAGCGATAAATTCGACAACTGACTACACAATAAATTAGCCTCTCCAAGCCTCTTTGCATCAGACACTAACTGATCGGTTCGGTTACTCATACTGCGAGTGATGTACTGAGATTCAATAATTTTTTCGAACTCAACAATCTCATATTCGGCATATTTTTCGTCCCACTTTTGGGCGAGTTGTCGTGTTCGATCCAAAATCTTTAAACTCTGCTTATACAGACCCTTTTGATATAACACCGTAGCAAAATCAAGCTGTTCGCGAATGTGCATTCTTGGATTCTGAATACTCGGATTCATACGAAGGCTTGTGAGTAGCTGCTTGTACAAATGAGATTTTAAATTAGCCAGCTGTGGTTTGCTCACAAAAGCTTGTTTGTTCAGCTCTTTTTCATCGTACGTATCTGCTTTGTCGAGGTAGTCAAAAAGTTTAATAAACTTTGCATCTTTGTGACCATCGATGCGGCTTGCAAACAGTTTAAATTGTCGCTTTTGCGCCTTAGTCAGTGATTTTACTAATAAAAACACCGGTTCTTGACCTTTTTTAGCTGTCAGACCCATATTAGTTTTAAGATGCTGCATTTCAATTTATTAAGTTTGCAAATATACACTTAGACATCGTAATATAAATTCAAGCTTTTGAAGATAGCCTTCACAAGCCATTATTTTTGTTCAAATTTTAAGCGCTAGCGCTCTATGAGTAAAGAAAAAGTAGAAATTTTTGACACCACCTTAAGAGACGGAGAACAAGTTCCCGGATGCAAGCTCGACACCAAAAGCAAGCTTGAAATTGCCGAACAGCTCGATCTTTTGGGAGTAGACATCATTGAGGCAGGATTTCCGATCTCAAGTCCTGGTGACTTTCACTCGGTTGAAGAGGTAGCCAAGCTCGTTAAAAATGCCCGCGTGTGCGGACTTACCCGAGCAGTAGAAAAAGACATTGAGGTGGCTGCCCAAGCCTTAAAACACGCCAAGCGCCCGAGAATTCATACCGGAATTGGAACTTCTGACTCGCACATTACTCACAAATTCAAAGCGACTCGTGAGCAAATCATCGAACGCGCTGTTCGAGCAGTCGCTTATGCCAAAACGTTCGTTGAGGACGTAGAATTTTACGCAGAAGACGCCGGTCGAACCGACAATGAATTTTTAGCCCGAGTTTGCGAGGCAGTCATAGCCGCTGGAGCTACGGTTCTGAATATTCCGGATACTACCGGGTATTGCCTACCCGAAGATTACGGTGCAAAAATTGCCTACCTCAAGGCCAACGTAAAAGGAATTGACAAGGCTACACTCTCATGCCATTGCCACAACGATTTAGGCTTAGCTACGGCTAACGCAATTTCAGGGGCGGTTCACGGAGCGCGACAGATCGAGTGCACCATCAATGGTATTGGTGAACGCGCAGGGAATACAGCTCTAGAGGAAGTTGTGATGATCCTACGTCAGCATCCGAAACTAAACTTGTACACCGATGTTAATTCGAGAATGCTTAATCACTTATCTCAGCTCGTATCGGATCGAATGGGTATGGGTGTTCAAGCAAATAAAGCTATTGTAGGTGCAAATGCCTTTGCGCACAGTTCTGGAATTCACCAAGATGGGGTAATAAAAAATCGTGAAACCTACGAGATTATTGATCCATTAGAAGTGGGCGTTGATCAATCTGCCATTGTGCTTACCGCTCGCAGTGGTCGTGCTGCACTAGCGTATCGCGCTAAAAATATCGGATTTGAATTTGATAAGCTCACCCTCGATACCATGTATGAGAAATTTCTCATTCTGGCTGATACCAAAAAAGAAATTGGCGACGAGGATATCATCGCTCTTATGAAACAACTCAACTAAGACAAGCGAAACTGTCTCTATGAAAAAAACACTATTCGACAAAGTGTGGGACTCACACGTAGTTCAGTCTGTACCAGGAGGTCCGGATGTATTATTTATTGACCGCCACATGGTTCACGAGGTGACCAGTCCGGTAGCCTTTTTGGGACTAAAAAACCGCGGAATTAAAGTGCTTCACCCAGAACGCACCTTTGCTACTGCAGATCACAATACCCCTACCCTAAATCAACACCTACCGGTAGCTGATCCGCTTTCGGCGAACCAGTTAGCGGCTCTTGAGAGCAACGCGAAAGAACACGGAATTTCGTATTGGGGATTAGGGCACGAAAAGAATGGAATTGTGCACGTTGTGGGCCCTGAGTACGGTATTACCCTGCCTGGAGCAACCATCGTATGTGGCGACTCACACACCTCAACCCACGGGGCATTTGGGGCAATCGCCTTCGGAATCGGAACCTCAGAGGTTGAAATGGTACTGGCCACTCAATGTATCATGCAACCCAAGCCAAAGAGTATGCGTATTCATATCGAAGGGCCAGTAGGCAGAGGAGTTACGCCCAAAGACGTTGCACTATTTATCATCTCTAAGCTAACCACCTCGGGAGCGACCGGATATTTCGTGGAATACACTGGGGAGGTATTCGAACAAATGAGTATGGAAGGCCGCATGACCGTATGTAATCTCTCTATAGAAATGGGTGCTCGTGGCGGAATGATTGCTCCAGATGCCAACACGTTTCATTACATCAAAGGGCGCGAGTTTGCTCCTAAGGGGGCAGATTGGGACAAGGCAATGGACTATTGGCAGACCCTATTTACCGATGAGGGTGCCACTTATGACAAAGAGCTCGTGTTGCAAAGTTCAGAAATCGAACCGATGATTACCTACGGAACCAATCCGGGTATGGGCGTTGGAATTTCTAAAACCATTCCGATGGCAGCCGAGTCTAAAGATAGCGCTGAGAGCTACAAAAAATCGTTGAACTACATGGGATTCAGTGAAAACGAACCCTTGTTAGGTAAAAAAGTAGACT
>CAZUBV010000047.1:6383-9977 GCA_964618875.1 uncultured Flavobacteriaceae bacterium | reverse complement strand
ATTACAAAGAAAGAGAACAGTATTCCAATATATCTTATTGTGTTATTTCTAGCACAACGTCAGCTTGGTTGGAAAAAATTTGCAATTCTCCTTGGTGTTTTAGTTCTGCTGATTACAACGTCTGATCAGGTTACTAATCTATTCAAGAATTCATTTATGAGGTTACGTCCTTGTCACGATCCGGTAGTATCAGGTCTTATAAGACCTTTGGATATATGTGGTGGGCGTTTTAGTTTCTTCTCTGGACACGCATCGAACAGCTTTTCTTTTGCTACGTTTTTCGCTTTAATTCTAGCGAACAGGTGGAGGAACTTACTCTTTTTTTGGGCGTTTTTAATGGCGTTTAGTCGTGTTTATCTTGGTGTTCATTACCCGTTAGATATCATTACTGGAACTCTGTTTGGATTGTTCTGGGGTATTCTTTTCTCAAAGGTATTTTTTAAAATATCGACCTATTTGGATTCTAAATGAGTGTAAAGGCTACTTACTTCTGGAGTGCTGCCATACTAATTGTGTATGGGTTTGGAATGTTTCTTCCACTTATGGAAAACGATTCCGCTCAATTTGCAGCAATGGCCGCTTCAATGACTCTTGAAAATGATTTTACGCATTTGTTCAAAGCGGGTCAGCCCTATTTAGATAAGCCGCATATGCATTACTGGTTAGCGGCGTTCAGTATGAAATTTTTGGGTTTAACCCCCTTTGCTTATCGATTGCCATCGGTTCTATTTCTGATTCTTGGTGCCTTTTATACTTATAAAACCGGAACGCTTTTGGGTAACGCATCTACTGGGCGCATTTCCGCGCTTATTTTCGTTTTTACCCAAACCATTCTATTATCAGCGTTTGATGTTCGTACTGATGCCGTACTCACGAGTTTCATCGCGATTTCATTATTCTACTGTATCCGCTATGTGAAGCAGCAGCGACTCTTTGATTTAAGTCTAGGTGCATTATTTGTGGGCTTTGCCTTTGCTACAAAGGGGCTTATTGCGGTTGTTATTCTCGGTGTGGTAATTCTGTCAATGCTTATCAGTGAACGAAAAATTCAGCTATTGTTCTCTCTCAGGATGCTTTGGGCATTAGCGTTTTTTCTTATAGCCGTATCGCCTGTATTACTGGCGTATTATCAACAATTCGATCTACATCCGGAATTGGAAATTCGTGGGATAGGTAATCGCAAAGGATGGAAATTTTTGTTTTGGGAGCAAAGTTTTGAGCGTATGAGCGGCACTGGGCATGGCCGTACCACAAGCGATCCGTTCTTTTTCTTCCATACCTTTCTTTGGGCTTTTGCACCCTTTTCGCTTGTAGGCTTATACCGACTAGTACGTCTCTACTCTATTTCTCGATCCCTTAATACACGTATACGTCCTGTTCGATTTTTTGGCTGGAGTCTTTTAATTCTCCTTTCATTAATGAGTTTAGCTCAATTCAAGCTACCACATTATATCAATGCTTTAATGCCGCTTTCTGCGTTGTTCTTTGCGCCTGTACTTGATAAAGAAATCGTGAAGAATGCATCATCTTGGATGAGCAAGTTTACCTATCTAATTTTCTGGATAGTGTCGCTCTTGCTTTCCTATAGTTTTTATCAATCAGCGGTTACGATTGTGGTCGGAGTTTTTGGATTTACTGTGTTGTTGGTGTTACAACTTCGAAAATCAGCTGATTTACCTTGGTTATTTTCGGCTAGCTTAGTTCTTAATGCCGTAGCGTATTTGGTCTTTTACCCTAAGCTTCTTAGCTATCAATCGGATCTTACTTTTGTAGACCGTTTTAATTTTCAGAATAACTCGGTTTACAATGCAACGGATTCTCACACGTGGAATTTGGACTTTTATACGCATAAACATATTGAGGAGCGATCGGTAGAAGAATTGTCTCTTCTTTCAGATAGCTATGCGATCGTGAGTGAAAAAAATTATAGTGTACTTAAAGGGCTTCGTCCAGATATTGAGGAAGTTGCCGCAGCCCCACATTATAGGGTTACAAAACTCAGTTTTGATTTTTTACATCCAGGATCTCGTTTATCTACTGTAGAAATTCGCAGATTAGTCTGGCTTCCCTAGGGTAGGTTTCTTGTAATGGAAATAAATGCCTATTAGCGAAACCAATGCATTAACTACAAAAAAGGCGATGCTGAGGGCTACGGCTCCGTCCGAGTTAATTTGTAATAAATCGGCCCCATAATAAAACGTGATTTCTCGTGCTCCAATTCCTCCCAGAGTTATGGGTAAAACAGATACGATAGATGATACCGTAAATAAGGTTAAATAATCAAAAGTATTTGACGGCAGACCTAAACCTAGAAGTAGTAAATAGGCGGCTACAATCTGAAGCCCTTGTAGTACGATTGACCGGTAAACTGATCGTTCTATACCCTTTAGCAAATATGGAAATAGGGTGCGCAGTAGTAGGTAACCGAGTGCTGTCCCAATGACGGCAATTAGGGTTGTCGTTAAGACTCCTGCCCATACAGGTAGATCGAGGCTAAGAAGGGAGCGGTAATTCTCTAGAGATAGTGTAATAAAGGCTAGAAAGTATAGCGCTAACCCGTACATTCCACTGAGCCTGTCAACTACCATGCACCCAATAATTCTTTTTATTGGTGCCTGCGCATATTTTTGAATCGTATACCCTTTGTAGGCGTCTCCTCCAATTCCTCCGGGTAAAAAAAGATTGTAAAACATGCCCTGTAGGTATAATTTCCAATGATCCGAAGCCTTGATTTGTATATCTATTTTGGAAAATAAGAAAAGCAACCGCTTATGAGCTATGTATTTCGATAGTAACACGAGGATAAAGGCAATGAGCAAATAACCAAGGTTAAGCCTACGAAGGGTTCCTAAAAAATTTTCTGTATTAAGCGTGGTAAAAACAAGGTATAGTAAAACTATACTAACTACTATTTTGAGTAAAGTGCGGATCAGGTTCTTCAACGTGAACTGTAAGAAGAGGTAGTTTCATTTCCGATGCTTACCCGGCCAATCCGATACGGACGTTTATTTTGAGACTCATAATAGGTTCTAATCAGCATTTCCATTACAATACCTATAGTGAAGAGTTGAACGCCCGCAAGAATAAACATGAGTCCGAATATCAGTAAAGGTCGTTGGCCAATATCTTCATGAAAGTAAAATTTTTCGATAACTAGCCACCCGTTTATGCCGAGACCAATTAGAATCAAAAAAAAGCCGAAAATTCCAAATAAATGGATCGGACGTTGAAGGTATTTACGGATAAAAAGAAGTAACATCATATCCGCAATTACTTTAAATACGCGCTCAAGCCCGTACTTCGATACACCTGCATGCCGTGCATGATGCTTTACGGGTACTTGTTTAATTTGTGCACCTTCTAAAAACGCAAGTAGCGTAATAAATCGGTGCATTTCGCCATAAAGATTTAGGTTCTTAGCGATGTCTTTTGAGAAAACTTTTAAGGCACAGCCATTATCTTTAATATCAAGGCTAGTCACTTTGCGAACTAAAAAGTTTGCGACTTTTGAAGGTATGGTTTTAAGCCAACTGTCCTTTCTTTTTTGACGGATGCCCGTAACAAGATCGAAGTGCTCGTTAACTGCCCAATGTA
>CAZUBV010000047.1:0-6373 GCA_964618875.1 uncultured Flavobacteriaceae bacterium | reverse complement strand
ATGGTAATGATATACTCCCCTCGAGCGTAGTCGATTCCAGCTGCAAGAGCCAAACTTTGGCCGTAGTTTTTTTTCAGTTCGACAAGGTGCACAATTGGATCATTCATCTTTTTGATAACCCGAACGGTACTATCATTAGAAAAATCATTCACATAAATGATTTCATAGTGATACCCTTGAAGACTTTCGTGAACTTTTTCAGTTAGCAATTCAACGTTATCTTCTTCATTGTAGAGAGGAACTACAATTGATAGTAATTCTTGGGTGAGGATAGGGTGCTTCATAGTGGTTTAATGGGAAGGCTTGACCTTTAACAGTTCCGGCATTAATGCCTTGAAACGATTAATTCTAGGAATAGAAACTGATCTAATGTAGGGATCGTTTGGGTGTAATTTTTCGTAATTCTGATGGTAGTCTTCTGCTGGATAGAACCGTTCAAAAGGGACGATTTCGGTGGCAATAGGTTTTTGATATAATCCCGATTCGGCTACTGCTTTTTTGTATGCGGTAAGTATGTCTTTTTCAAATTCGTTTTGATAAAAGACAATAGAACGGTACTGCTTACCCTTATCAGGGCCTTGACCATTTACCTGCGTAGGATCATGTGAGTTGTAATAGACTGCTACCAGGTCCGCAAACGAACGCAATTTGGGGTCGTAATACACAGCAACTGCTTCGGCATGTGATGTGCGGCCATAACTCACTTCGCGGTAGGTTGGATTCAGTTCACTACCTCCGCTGTAACCCGAAACAGCCTCGATCACTCCCTCAACACTTTCGAAAACTGCTTCAACACACCAAAAACAACCAGAAGCGAAATACGCTACTTTAAGATCTGTATTCGTTTCAAAGGAGTTTTGTCCTTGAAGGCTGAATTGGGTTATCAGCAGTAAAAAAAGAAGGTGTCTAAGATTCATTTTTGCAGTTTTTTTAGAATTCGAGCATTTACAAATAGGAGCGTGGCCATCAGAATAAGGCCAATAAACCAAAAATCAATTGCTCCCTCTACACCTCTATTAATAGCAGTTGCGCTACAAACTAAGATTCCTAAATAGTTGACTCTTAAAACAATTTCTCTTCGAATTATAGCGATCTCTTTAGCCATTTTATGATTTTAAGATCCATTGCCCACTTTGTAGTAAGGATTCTGCTTGCTTGTATTTCGTTTCTTTTTCCTCACCGCTGATTCGGTTTACAATCACAACACGATCGTTACGACCAATTTTGGGCTGTTGTCTCACTATAGTTTGAGCCTTTACAGGTGATGGGGACGCTCCTTGAGCAGCTGCCCTGTTTCTTCGAGCAATTTCATCGGTGTTAAGCACCTCTTCTTTAGAGAGATTTATATTCTCCTTTTTTGGACGTTCTAACTTTGCAGCATCCTTAACCGGTAGCTGATTTGGAATACCTGCTTTAAACAGAAAACTAATGAGTTCTCTGTTTACCGAATCGATCATCGATCGGAATAATTCAAAGGCTTCGAATTTGTAAATAAGCAGTGGATCTTTCTGCTCATGAACCGCGAGTTGCACAGACTGCTTTAATTCGTCCATTTTACGCAGGTGATTTTTCCAGGCTTCGTCGATCAGTGCCAGAGAAATGTTCTTTTCAAAATCGGAAATGAGAGATTTACCTTTAGTCTCAAAGGCTCGTTGTAGGTCAGTTACAATTTGTAAGGTTCTTGTTCCGTCTGAAAAGGGAACAACAATTCGCTTGAATTGATTAGTTGGGTTATTGTATACCTGATCTATTACCGGATAGGATTGGGCTGCACTTTGTTCGAGTTGTTCTAAATAAGCTTGGTAGGCCAATTGATACAATTCCTTAGTCAATTCTGTGGCTGAGATTTTTTCAAAGTTGCTCTCCTCAATTTCAGGTATAAACCCAAAGAGTTGAATACAGTCGTAGCTTAATTGTTTGAAATCGTTGGAAGCCTTAGCGTTTTCTAAAACCGCCTCGGTGGTATCAAAAATCATATTTGCGATATCCAATTTGAGACGCTCTCCAAAAAGTGCGTGTTTTCGGCGTTTGTATATTACTTCTCGTTGAGCATTCATAACGTCATCATATTCGAGTAAGCGCTTGCGAATCCCAAAGTTGTTTTCTTCAACCTTTTTCTGAGCGCGCTCGATAGACTTAGTCATCATGCTATGCTGGATCACTTCGCCCTCTTCAAGTCCCATACGGTCCATTATTTTGGCCATTCGATCGGAACCAAATAGACGCATTAAATTATCTTCTAAGGAGACGTAAAATTGCGAGGTTCCCGGATCACCTTGTCTTCCTGATCGTCCACGGAGCTGTCTATCAACGCGTCTAGAGTCGTGTCGCTCTGTTCCGATTATAGCTAAACCTCCCGCTTTTTTTACTTCTTCAAATAGCTTGATATCGGTACCTCTTCCTGCCATATTCGTCGCTATGGTTACGACTCCAGGGTTTCCTGCTTCTGCCACGATATCTGCCTCTTTTTGATGAAGTTTAGCATTTAACACATTGTGCTTGATTTTACGAACACTCAATAATTTTGAAAGTAGCTCCGATATTTCCACTGAGGTTGTTCCGATCAGAACTGGCCTTTTAGCATTTGACAGGGCAACTACTTCTTCAATTATAGCGTTATATTTTTCACGTTTTGTTTTGTAAATAAGATCATCTCGGTCTTCTCGAGCTATCGGTCGATGGGTTGGAATTTCTACTACATCGAGCTTGTAAATTTCCCAGAATTCACCCGCCTCTGTTACAGCAGTACCCGTCATCCCTGAAAGTTTTTCATACATTCGGAAGTAGTTCTGTAAGGTAACTGTTGCAAATGTTTGTGTAAGCGCTTCGATTTTTACATTTTCCTTAGCTTCGATCGCTTGATGTAAACCATCAGAGTAGCGTCGACCTTCCATAATTCTACCCGTCTGTTCATCGACAATTTTTACCTTGTTATCAATAACAACATATTCGACGTCCTTTTCAAATAGGGTATATGCTTTGAGTAATTGGGTGAGGGTGTGGATTCGTTCACTTTTTACCGAAAAATCACTAAACAGTTCTTTTTTCTCTTTAGCTTCTTCTTCTATACTCAACCCTTTTCGTTCAATCTTCGCGATTTCACTTCCGATATCGGGCAGAAGAAAGAAATGCTCGTCTTGTCCGACCGAAATAGACTGTATACCTTTTTCGGTAAGCTCAATTTGATTGTTTTTTTCTTCGATAGTAAACCACAAATCTGCGTCTACTTTAGCCATTTCTTTCCCGTTGTCTTGGAGGTATAAGCTTTCTGTTTTTTGAAGTAACTGTTTTACACCTTCTTCACTGAGAAATTTGATTAAGGCTTTGTTTTTTGGAAGACCTCTATGAACCTGTAGAAGTTTAAAACCACCTAATTTGGTGTCACCACTTTGAATTAATTTTTTAGCCTCTACTAATAAATTATTGAGGTGTTTTCGCTGTGTTTCAACAATTTCCGAAACTTTTGGTCGCAGGGCATCGAATTCATGTCGTTCACCTTCGGGTACAGGACCTGAAATAATTAAAGGTGTACGGGCATCATCAATTAGAACCGAGTCAACCTCATCGACAATCGCGAAATAGGGTTTTCTCTGCACTAATTCACCGGGTTGATGAGCCATATTATCACGCAGGTAATCAAAACCAAACTCATTATTCGTTCCATAAGTGATATCGGCGGCATAGGCATTTTTCCGTTCAGCAGAATTAGGTTGGTGCAGATCAATACAATCAATACGTAAACCATGAAATTCAAATATGGGTGCCATCCACTGGCTATCGCGCTTTGCTAAATAGTCGTTTACCGTTACAAGGTGGACACCTCGTCCGGTAAGCGCATTTAGGAAAACAGGAAGGGTAGCAACTAAAGTTTTCCCTTCACCAGTATGCATTTCAGCGATTTTACCTTGATGAAGCACAATACCCCCAATAAGTTGGACATCGTAATGGATCATATCCCAAATCACATCTTTTCCGGCGGCATCCCAAGAGTTTTTCCAAATAGCCTTATCTCCAGTAAGAGTGATGTATGATTTTAAAGTCGACAAGCTGCGATCGAATTCGGTGGCAGTGACTTCTAATGTTGGATTGTCCTTGAATCTGCGAGCGGTTTCTCTAACAAGAGCAAACGCCTCTGGAAGTAACGCATTTAATACCTCTTGTTCTTTTTCGCTTATTTGTTTTTCAATGCTATCGATTTGCTAATATAGCGATTCTCGTAAATCAATATCTTCGGTTGAATCTATTTGCTCTTTTAATACGGCAACCTCTTTGGCAAGTTCACTGTTGGCGTCCTTTATTTGCTTTTTAAAATCTGCGGAACGCATTCTTAATTGATCGGGTGATAAAGAAGCTAATTCCATCTCAGCTTTGTGTATCGCTTCAACAAGTGGTCGTAAACTCTTTACGTCCTTTTCAGATTTATCTCCGACAAATAATTTTAAAATATTAGTTACAATCCCCATGATTCTTTCTTTCTTGTCCTTCTGGCTTAAGGCGATAAATTTAATTAAAAAAAGCCTCTTTAAGAGGCTTTGAAATCAGTAGTTTTCTGTGAAGTACTAGTATTCGTCTTCGTTCCAGAGGTAATCTTCTTCAGAAGGATAGTCAGGCCAAATCTCTTCGATTGACTCATATATTTCATCTCCTTCTTCTTCCATTGACTGAAGGTTCTCTACCACCTCTAGTGGTGCACCTGTTCTAATGGCGTAATCAATAAGCTCGTCCTTGGTAGCTGGCCAAGGCGCATCGCTTAAGTATGAGGCAAGTTCTAACGTCCAGTACATAAAATGTTTGCGATTAATTTTTTGCAAAAATAGAAGTTCGGCAAATTCAACCTAATGCTTTTATTAAATTATGTGTTAAAGTTTGGTTAATCCTTTTTTTGTCCCTTTAAGAATCGACGTTCACGACGCTTTTTTTGATTTTTCTTCATTTGAAAAAGTAAGAATACATAAACTATCGCTAGGACACCAAGAATGCTATAAATGCTGGTCATTTGGTTTTTGAATTTGAAATTAGAAGTGCTCTTCGAATACCGATGAGTACTAGAGCTAAACTGAGTAGTCTAAAGCTAGAGGTCATTTCTTGTACGCCCATATAATGTACCACCATAACAAATAGCCCAGATAGTGAAACCGCTAACCAACGCGTTTTTGTTGGCGAAATAAGTGCGATAAGAATAAGTGGATTCAGCCAAAGTATATTAAAATTATTTCGAGTGGCGATATGCTCTGTACCAAACATCATGTACAGTAGTACGATTCCTAAGACACCAAAAACAATAAGCAGTGCAGACTCTGCGCGGAATGCAATCGTAGAAGTCTTACCGCGCCAAAGTGCGTAAATGACGGCAATAAGAATAAGTAGACTGAGAAATTGAGGAGAGCTTAAGTAGCTGTGCGATGGTGGAACAAACGACGCAGGTAACAACGCTCGCTTTTGGCCCACAATTGGCGCATTTCGAATACGTGTTTGATCAAATTGTAGGGCAACAAATTCAGGTAAAAATAGTGGATCTAAGGGTTGAAGTTTACGATCTACAACGCTTCCAAGTACTATGTTTACTCCAAAATATTGCCAAGAATATCGATTTAGAGATTGCCCTATTAAACTTCGAAAGCTCTCTTTAGTTTCAAACTCTAGTGGTTCAAATTCAAGGTCTTCTTCAGTAATACTCTCGAGAATCTCTGGTATTTTGGTAGCACAATTTTCTCTTAAAAATTCATAGCGATAAAAGCGATTTTCAGGCTTGAGTTGCTCGGTTAACGATTGAAAGAGCTGTTGTTTTTCCGCAATATTTAGGTTAAGAACCTGTTCGTCTACGCCTCTTCCAACCGAATGATAATAGCGTATAAAATGCGCAAACGTGCTTACGGATAAAAAATAATCAAGCTCACCATTCAAGAATTTTAGATAAAAGTTTGGAGTCTCAAAATCGAAAGTGCCATAATTAAATACTAAATCAAGCTGTTGCTCGGAATCTTGTATTCGCAATGCGGAATGTCCGAAGGCTGCATGAAGTTCTGCGCCAGATGTGCAGGTAAGTAAACTTACTTTCGCATTAGGAGCAAGCGTGATTTGCGCAGCTGTGTGTGTTAAGCTAAGCAGGTAGAGAATACTCGCAAAGATTATCGAACCAGTAGGTTTCATGTTTCAAATATACAGTTTGTACAACGCATAATGATGTATTTTTACACTTCGATCTCTTCTAGTTATGCGTCAACAACTTCCTAATTTCATCACCCTTTTAAATGCTGCCTCTGGGTTCGCGGCTATCGTTTATACGAGTGCTTCTGAATTTACAATTGCAGTGCTATTACTGCTGTTAGCTGCTATTTTAGATTTCTTTGATGGGGCCGTTGCTCGTATGTTG
>CAZUBV010000046.1:3389-10081 GCA_964618875.1 uncultured Flavobacteriaceae bacterium | reverse complement strand
AAAGTTTCATTGCCTCAATCACACAAAGTACATCTCCTTCGTTTACCATTGAGCCGACCTCAACAAAAAAAGGTTTATCCGGCGAAGGCTTGCGATAGAATGTTCCAATTATTGGAGACTTTACCGTGATGTAGTTACTGTTTTCGGTAGCTTCCGGTGCAGCAGGCGCCGCAGCAGGTACTGGAGCCGCAGCTGGAGCTGCCGCCATAGGAGTCATTGTCGTTGCAACAGGAATCTGCTGTACAAATGTGGTCTCGGCTAGACCCGAAGCATCTCCAGAGGTTTTAATAGTAATTTTGATGTCTTCGGTTTCTAAACTTACCTCGCTTGCACCTGATTTTGCTACGAAACGGATAAGATTCTGAATTTCTTTAATGTCCATTGTTTACTATTTAGTCTTGTTTAGTGTATGCCCATTTAATCAGTGCTGCTCCCCAGGTAAAACCTGCTCCGAAAGCAGCTACTACTATATTGTCTCCCTTTTGCAGTAGGCTCTCGTAATCACCTAACAAAAGCGGGATGGTAGCCGCAGTGGTATTTCCGTAACGGCCGATATTCATTAAAACTTTTTCTTCGCCGATGCCCATGCGCTGTGCTGTGGCATCGATAATGCGCTTATTTGCCTGATGCGCTACCAAATATCGTACATCTTCGTGATTCAAGCCATTACGAGACATAATTTCTGCAGCAGCATCGGCCATGTGCGTGACCGCAAACTTAAATACGACTTTTCCGTCTTGATAAATATAGTGTTTCTTTTCGGCTACGGTTTGCTCGGTTGCGGGGTGTAACGAGCCGCCCGCCTTAATTCCTAAATGGTCCTTCCCTACCCCATTACTTCTAAGGTACTCATCAATAAAACCAAGCCCTTCTGTATTAGGTTCAATAAGCGCTGCACCTGCGCCATCACCAAAAAGAACACATGTGGTTCGATCTGTATAATCGACAATTGACGACATCATATCGGCACCCACTAAAACCACCTTTTTATAGCGTCCAGACTCGATATAGGCTGTGGCTACGGACATACCGTAGAGAAAGCCTGAACAAGCAGCCTGAAGGTCAAAAGAAAAGGCATTTGTCGCTCCTAGTTCGGTGGCCACTTGTGCCGCGGTAGCAACTACGGGCATATCTGGGGTCGCAGTGGCAACAATGATCAAATCGATTTCGAGAGCGGAAAGACCGGTTTTACGCATAAGATCGCGAACGGCCTCAGTGGCCATGTAGGCCGTCGCTTTGCCCGGAATATCTAGAATTCTTCTTTCGTGAATTCCGGTTCGAGTAACGATCCACTCGTCATTGGTATCGACCATCTGCTCTAAGGCAGCATTATCGAGAACTTTCTCTGGCAGAAAGGTTCCAATTCCGGTAATTGCGGCAGTGGTTTTATGCATTGAACTGCATGATTTTAAGAGATGAAATTAGCACTTTTTTATCAGGTCAGCTTGTTTAGAGCGGTACCATAAAAAAACTCCCGAACTGAAACAGTTTCGAGAGTTCTGAAAATTTCTAGAAAAGTGTGCTTACTCTGCTGTAACTTCTTCTGCAGCGTCAATAAGTACCTGTCCTCGGTAGTACAATTTACCTTCATGCCAGTGTGCACGGTGCATAAGGTGTACCTCTCCAGTTGTAGCATCTTTAGCTAAAGTAGGGGCTACCGCCTTGTAATGAGTACGGCGTTTGTCTCTACGCGTTTTCGAGGTTTTTCTTTTAGGATGTGCCATATCTTCCTTGTTTAATGGTCGTTATTCAGTAAATTTTTAAGAGCATCCCATCGTGGGTCACTCGGCTTTTTGTCTTCTTCTTCGATGAGTTCTTCTTCAGTTTCTTGCGCTAGTACTCGAGGCTTTAGATCTTCAAGCTTGTCAAGCACTGGCGATTTTAGTGTACCATCTTCAATGCCTGGATGGGTTCGCTTTTGAGGCAAACTAAGCACGGACATCTCGTAGAGATACTGTGCAATATTGAACTGATACTCGCCGTGTGGCAAAATGAGCAGTTCGTCATCTTCATCGTTGAACTCAGCACCAAACTTAATCACTAGATCAAGTTTTGGATTCAGCATCAGTTCAAACGGCTCATTGGTGATGTCGCAATCAACCTCAACCGTTCCGCCGCCGCTTAAGTGAAGCTCCATCATGGTACTTCCTTTTGTAAGGGTTGCGAGCACAGTTAACTTTGAATTGCGAAACTCACTAAAACCAAAGTATTCAAAGAACGCGTCACCGAGCTCATATTCAAACTCGTGTTTTCCTTGCTTTAGGCCTATAAAGGAGATATCAAAATCCTTTAACTTCATGATTACATGATTTATAGAGCCCTAAGATAAGGGCTGCAAATATAGCATTTATTTAGAATATTCAAAGCGCCTTAATTAGACGAATTTTTGTCTTTTCTTTTCTTTTTTCTGTTGACTCTTAAGTACATCCGAACTCATTTCTTCAAAATCGGCTCTAGATTGTACAATATCAATAGCGGCAAATACCGATTCTTTGAATGAGCTCTCGTCAGCGACACCCTTACCCGCAATTTCGTAGGCCGTGCCGTGATCAGGAGAGGTGCGAACTTTAGAAAGGCCGGCAGTAAAATTCACTCCGCGTCCGAAAGAAAGTGTTTTAAAAGGAATAAGTCCCTGGTCGTGGTAGGCTGCCAAAACTGCATCAAATTGCTGGTAAGCATTGGATCCAAAAAACCCATCGGCAGAATAGGGGCCAAAAACGAGTTGGCCTTCTTCAAAAAGCTGCGCAACTGCAGGTTTCATAATTTTTTCATCTTCTTCGCCAATAGTACCATTGTCGCCACTGTGCGGATTGATTCCCAAAAGGGCTATTTTAGGTCGTATAATGCCGAAGTCCTGACGCAAGGATTGCATCATGGTATGTACCTTAGAGCGGATAAGGCGAGTGCTTATCGCCTCTGAAACTTTTGATACGGCTATATGATCAGTTAGTAGTCCGACTCTAAGGCCGTCCGCTATCATAAACATTAAAGCCTCAGCGCCTAGTTCTTTTGCTAAGTAGTCGGTATGTCCAGGAAAACTAAAGGTTTCTGACTGTATGTTGCTTTTGTTAATCGGAGCGGTAACAAGGGCGTCTATATGACCAGCTTTCAGAGCCGCGGTTGCCGCTTCAAGGGAGCGAACCGCAAGGGCGCCTGCTTCTTTGGTGCTTTGTCCGAATTGAACCTCAAAATCCTGATCAAAAGCAGCAAACACGTTTACTTTCCCTTCTTCGACTTTTTTTATATCTCGTGTTCCATGAAATTTGAGATCGAGCTGCAACTGTTCAATCTGAAAAGCGATGGTCTTGCTAGAAGCAAAGAAAATCGGGGTACAGTTGCTGAGCATTCGGGCATCCTGAAAGGTTTTCAAAGCTACTTCGCAGCCAATCCCGTTTAAATCGCCCACAGAAATGCCTATTTTTACCATCGGGTTTGCTTTCATCGTTTTGAGAGGTATTTGAACCACGAAGTTACTGAATTTTATAGCTGAGCATGTTTACAGGAATCATCGAAACCCTTGCTAAAGTTGTCGACCTTAAAAAAGAAGGCACCAACTTACACTTAACCCTTCAAAGCGAGCTCACCAGCGAGCTTAAAATCGATCAAAGCCTTGCCCATAATGGCGTTTGCCTAACCGTAGTGGCCATCGAGGGTGACACCTACACCGTGACGGCTATTGAAGAGACCCTACAAAAAACTGCCATTGGTGAATTGCAGCTAAACGACGTTGTAAATCTAGAGCGCGCTATGAAATTAGGGGCGCGATTAGACGGTCACATTGTTCAAGGTCACGTCGACACTACAGCTCAGTGCACTCAAGCCGAAGACAAAGACGGAAGCTGGCTTTACACGTTTACATATCCTGAAAATATTGAACACATCACCATTGAAAAGGGCTCGATCACCATTGACGGAACCTCACTTACGGTAGTAAACTCGCAGAAAAACACCTTTAGTGTCGCGATTATTCCCTACACCTATGAGCACACTCGATTTCATCAGTACAAGGTCGGCACTCGGGTAAATCTCGAGTTCGATATGATCGGAAAATACATCGCAAAATTGCATGCCCAAAGGCAATAGTGCTTACCTTTTATAAAGTGTTTTTCGCAGCAAATACCCGGCTGAAAAGGCGATCACAATAAGAATCGCCGCTTCTACATACTCCCCGTAGAGCACCTTGGCTGTAGAAAATAAAAGGCCATAAACTAACACACATCCGAGAAGTGTGGCTTGTATTCCTTTTTTTATACGCCCTGAGCCAGAAAGTTCAAGTGTTTGGGCAAAACGGCGCAACAGTTGTTCGTCTTCGGGGGGAGTTAGATACGTTACTCCAATCCAACCTAGAGTGGTAAGGGCAACAATAAATGGATATTGCCAGTAGGCAGGAAGTACTCCTTGTGGCCCAAACAACAGATCTCCAAGCGGAGTAAAAACTAGGATAATCGAAACCACACCCGAAATCACCATTGCGCTAATCTCTGACCAAGCGTTTATGCGCCACCAGAACCAACGGAGCATAAAAAGTAACCCAGTTCCCGCTCCGAACATTAAAATAACGTCAAATAGCTGCTTCGCATTTTGCAGGTTAAGCGCCACAAAGGCGCTTAAAATCATTAAAGCTGCTGTGCTTAACTGACCAACCCGTACTTTTTGTTTCTCAGTGGCCTCTGGACGCGCTGCTGCATACACATCATAAACAAGATATGAGGCTCCCCAATTTAGGTGGCTTGAAAGTGTAGACACATAAGCAGCGCCTAGCGAAGCGAGTACTAAACCCATGAGTCCGGCTGGTAGAGCGGTGAGCATCGCGGAATAGGCTAAATCGTTACCCAATTTATCAGGAGCAACCTCTGGAAATGCCGCTGCAATAGCCGCTAGGTCGGGGTAGCGAATTAAGGAGGCTAGCGCCACGAGTATCCACGGCCAAGGGCGCAGCGCATAATGCATAATATTGAAAAAAAAGGTTGCCCCAACCGCATTGGGCTCGTCTTTGGCGGCAAGCATGCGCTGAGCGATATACCCCCCACCACCCGGCTCGGCTCCAGGGTACCAGCTGCTCCACCATTGTATGGCAATAGGAATTATAAATAGCGTAATCATTGCCTCAGTATCATTGAAACTAGGCAATAGTGCAAGTTTGGAGTTTACGTTCGGATGTGCTAGAAGTTGTCCAAGACCTCCGATGTCAGGTTGATTAACAATATAGATCGCTGCTCCTATAGCACCGCTCATAGCGGCGATAAAGAGAATGAAGTCTGTATAAATTACCCCTTTAAATCCGCCTAAGGCACTAAAAAAAACAGTGATTACCCCGGCAGCAACAACCGTAACAACAGGGTCGAGACCGAGCATGACCTGTCCAATTTTAATAGCAGCTAGGGTGACGCCTGACATGGCGAGCACATTAAATACTAGGCCGAGATATAGTGCTCTGAATCGTTGTAAAAAACGAGCGGGTTTGCCCCCATAACGAAGCTGATAAAACCCCATGTCGGTTGACACTCCGCTTTTACGCCACAATTCAGCGTAAATAAAAACCGTAAGTAGCCCGGTTAGTAAAAACGCCCACCACACCCAGTTTCCGGCCACTCCCGAGGTTCGAACAATATCGGTAACTAAGTTTGGCGTGTCGGTTGAAAAAGTGGTTGCAACCATTGAGAAACCAAGCAACCACCAGGGCATATTTCGGCCCGATAAAAAGAATTGGGAGCTGCTTGTTTTGGCAGATCTGGAACTGTATACTCCAATGCCAAGAAGCAGCACTACAAAGGTCCCGATTATAAGAAAGTCAATGGTTTTAAGTTCCATACTTAAGGTGGTTAGTCCCTAAATATAACCAAATTGACCTTTTTCGAAAGAGCCCTTAAAGCTCGGGTACTACCGTGATCCAGGAATACTGTCCACAACTACTCTAACGCGCTCACCGCGAGTGCGGGGCAATTCAAGTTTAAGTGAACTCATCACTGCGCTGATTTGTTCAGGGCTAGCGTTTTCGGGAACTTCAATTTTAATTTCAATTTCTTCTGGAAAACGCACTGCAACGCAGCTGCTAAACAACAAAAGGACTAACGCGCTAAATACTACAGTTCTCATATGGTGATTATTGATTGCCACAAAGATACTACGGTTACTTACTTAAGGGTACGCTATCAAATCTTTTTGCTACTTTACCGCTCCTTAACCCTAACTACTATGAAACCCTGTTTTTGGCTTTTGACCCTATGCTTTTCGGGTCTAGTGGCGGCTCAAAGTCGCGTACTTGATGCCGCTTCGCTACCTAGTAAAATTTTAAAATCAGAGCGAAACTACGCCGTTTATTTGCCTGATGGCTACGAGCAGTCGTCGCGATCATACCCAGTTCTATATTTACTTCACGGATACACCGATAATCAAACCGGATGGGTTCAGTTCGGCGAAGTACAGCATATAGCCGACAAGGCGATCGCCGCTGGCGAGGCGACCCCAATGATTATTATTATGCCTGACGCCGATACCGGCAGGCCTGGGTATACCAATGGTATTGATGACAAATGGGCCTACGAAGACTTTTTCTTCAACGAACTTATGCCTACTGCACTACCTACCGTACTAGAGTTTATTACTGAATCTTTTCATCAGAAGTAATTATGCAGAAAACTAATCGCAAACTCTACGCCTGGAGCCTAATTGTAGCACTGGCAGGGTTTTTA
>CAZUBV010000046.1:0-3289 GCA_964618875.1 uncultured Flavobacteriaceae bacterium | reverse complement strand
AACTAATCGCAAACTCTACGCCTGGAGCCTAATTGTAGCACTGGCAGGGTTTTTATTCGGATTTGATACCGTTGTGATCTCTGGTGCCGACCAGTCGCTAGCTGCCCTTTGGTCAGGATTTACCCTGGGCGGGGCTTCTTCGGCCTTTCACGGTATTGTTGTTATGTCTTCGGCACTTTGGGGCACGGTTATCGGAGCGGCTCTCGGCGCGTTTCCGACTGACCGTTTGGGGCGCAAAAAGACACTATTTTATATTGGGGTGCTGTATTTCGTTTCTGCCCTCGGCTCTGCATTTGCAAATGACCCATACCTTTTTGCAGTGTTCCGATTTTTAGGCGGAATCGGAGTAGGTGTTTCTACTATTGCTGCTCCGGCGTACGTATCGGAAATAGCTCCTGCAAAAGATCGCGGACGACTTGTGGCGCTATATCAATTCAATATTGTTTTTGGAATTTTAGTTGCCTTTGCTTCAAATTACCTCATAAGCAGTCTTTTTTCTGGAGCAAATGCGTGGCGATTAATGCTCGGCGCCGAGGCGCTTCCGGCACTAGCCTATCTACTGCTTATTACGCGTGTTCCACGCAGCCCACGCTGGTTACTCGGACGAGGCAGAACCGCCGAGGCAAAAAATATTCTCTCGCTACTGCACGACACAGCGGTGAATATCGATGAAATGATCGAAGATCTCGATAGAGCTTCGGCTAGTGAAACCGCTGAAACGGTGTTTCAAAAAAAGTATCACAAGCAACTCTGGCTGGTAATTGCGCTAGCTGCCTTCAACCAGTTCTCGGGTATCAATGCCTTTTTATATTATTCGCCCCGCATATTTGAAATGGCGGGTCTAGCAGCTAATGCTGCCCTGCTTAGCAGTATTGGCGTAGGTGCGGTAAACCTGATTTTTACACTCATCGGACTTAGTCTTATCGACAAATCTGGCCGGAAAAAACTCATGATCATCGGTTCGGTAGGTTATATTTTGTCGCTTGGCCTAGTGACCTACAGCTTTGCTACAGACTGGCTTGGTGTGCACGTAACCTTCTTTTTCTTCTTGTTTATTGCCTCTCATGCTATTGGTCAAGGAGCCGTTATTTGGGTGTTTATTTCTGAGATTTTTCCAAATAAACAGCGGGCGCAAGGCCAGGCGGTCGGAACCTCAACCCATTGGATTTTAGCCGCCATAATTCCTGCTCTTGTACCGCTACTATTTTCAACTATCGGAGCAAGTACGGTGTTTGCAATTTTTACCGCAATGATGGTCCTTCAGCTGGTTTGGGTGCTAGCCGTTATGCCCGAAACAAAAGGTGTTTCTCTCGAAGATTTGAGTAAAAGCCTTGGGCAATATGAACGCACTATAAATAAGTAGCCAGGTTCTTTTTGAAAAAGTCGGCGCTTACATCAACGCTCTTCATAGAGGATTCAGCAAAATTTCCGCCCTGTTCAATATAAAACCATTCTAGCCCGGCCTTAATCGGGTCGGGTAGAATTCGGCTATAATCTATGCTGCCATTGCCGAGTTCGGTGTAGTCTTGTGTTGTTTTGTCCATGTCTTTGATGTGCCAAAGTGGTACACGACCTGGAGCCTTTTCGACCAGCTCGTCTGGAGTCATTACGCCTGCCCGCATGAGCCAATAAAAATCGATTTCAAGTTTTACCCAGTTGGGGTTCGTTTCTTCAATAACCCAGTCCATACCCGTGCGAGCATCATAGGCATTAAAGTCAAAGCCAAAATTGTGATAAGCAAAACCAAGACCGGCCCCTGTTATTCGCTCGCCCATAAAATTGAGCTTCTGACACAGATGCGCGTAACCTGCGGCAGAATGATACGCCTCGGGGAGTTTAGGAAACACAATATACGGATCGCCAAGTGCCGTTGCCCCTTCGATACAGCTATCGATATATCGTTTAAGCTCATCTTCTGATGCGTCAAGTACAGATGCCAAGCCGTAGTGTCCGCTTGTAGTTCGAAGACCTAGGTCTTCTAAAATTGATTTCAGCGCTGATGGACTGAAACCGTAATAGGTTTTAGCCGACGCATCATAGCCGTATGACTCAAAATGTTCGTATCCCATTTTACTTAGTGCCTTGAGGGTCTCGATCGGATTCGCCTCCATCGCATCACGTACCGTGTAGAGTTGAAGACCGAGCGAATACCTCGATGCGGGCTTATAAGGAGCACAGCCAAAAGGCAATGTCGCAAGAGCTGCGATAGCCGCAGATTGCTTAACAAATTGTCGTCTTTGCATAATCTATTTTCTATATTGGACACCCTTAAAGTACATCATTTGCCTATGAAACGTTCTCCTATCGAAGTCTTTAACACTTGGGCCGAAATCGGAAAAGATGAGGGCATGGCTGCCGGTCACCGTTCTGCAGTATTGCAAATGCTTGACCTCGTTTTACAAGGCCGATCCGAATTTTCATTTATCGATGCCGGTTGTGGCAACGGATGGGTCGTTCGTTTAGTGCGTAGTTTCGAGGGGTGTGTTTGGGCCAGTGGCATAGACGGATCTGCGAATATGATTGAAAAAGCCAAAAATATAGACACCCACAATTCATATGTTAAGGCCGATCTTACCAAGTGGTCTCCTAAAGACCCCGCCGATATCGTGCACAGCATGGAAGTCATGTACTACCTCGAAGATCCTGCCCTAATGATTAAACGCATTCATGACAGCTGGCTAAAGCAAGGAGGCGCATTTGTTATGGGAATTGACTTTTACAGTGAAAATACCGTTTCGCACGACTGGCCCGAAAAATGCGGAATCAATCTCATGCGCTTGTATTCAGAAGCTCAGTGGATTGCGTTTTTTACCGCCGCCGGATTTGTTACTATTCACACCCAGAGGCTGGATCAAAACGATGGTTGGGCCGGAACCCTTTGTATTGTGGGCCAAAAAGCTGGGTAATTATGAGCTACGATCTTATCCGCGATATTCACCTCTACACCATTGCCCCATGTGTTCCGCTGGGGTTTTACTTAATTGTGTTTTCCAAAAAAGGCGGGGCAATTCACAAACGCTTGGGTAAGGTTTATGCATTTTTAATGGTGTTTTCTTCTGTGGTTTCACTCTGGCTTCCCGCCCATGTAGGCCCACAGTGGCTCGGTCATTTCGGCTGGATACACTCGCTCAGTTTAGTCACCATCGCAAGTGTTCCCTACAGCCTGTGGCAACTCAGAAGAGGGAATATTCGTTCGCATAAATTCTCAATGCTCTTTTTATATTGGACCGGCCTGCTTATTGCCGGCGCATTCACCTTAGTGCCCGGAAGGTATTTGCACGAGGTTGTT
>CAZUBV010000045.1:0-10421 GCA_964618875.1 uncultured Flavobacteriaceae bacterium | reverse complement strand
CCTAGAGCACTTCAAAAAGATGGTGTACAAGCAGGTGAGAGAGATTCACGTGACTAGATTCCCATATAATAACTTCTTGTACCCCGAACACCTAGATACCTACAGCGAAATCGAAGAATAACTTATAGCGGTACGGCGGAACAAGCCTCGCCATACATTAGCTTTTTAGCCACTTTTTTTAAGGCAATTGCAGCGGTAATATAGGCTTGCTGCGGAACAGGCTTATTAGCGCAACCTTTTAAAATAACCGGCATATTGTGGTAAGGCTCAAAATCTACAGCCGACAATGCCTTCTCGTATAGATGAGCTTCTATAGTTTCTAAATTTCCGAACACTACCGTTTGAGCATAAGGCGCAAGATAAGTAGCCACTAAGGTAAACGCCCATTGTGGCAGAATACTGTCCGTACTGCAATAGATAGCAACGTGATTATCTGCATATACTGACCAGTCTAACTCTTTTAGTGCGCTTCTGAAATCGGTTTCTTTTAAAATAAGGCCTTCAAATAACCATTCAGAGAGGTCAACAGTTACACGAGGTCCCGGAGTATACAGCTGCTCAAGGTCAAATACCTTAAGAGGGCTTTGGGCTACCCTATTTACGATAGGCTCTTCCATCTGATTAAAGCATGCCTAGTTCGAGCTTCGCTTCTTCGCTCATAAGCTCTTGTGTCCAAGGTGGGTCAAAGGTGATTTCAACCTCAACATCTTTAATTTGATCGATTGATTTAACCTTCTCTTCTACCTCAACCGGAAGGGTTTCGGCGACTGGGCAGTTCGGTGAGGTTAAGGTCATCAAAATTTTGACCTCATAATCTTCGTTAACCATAACATCATAGATGAGACCTAACTCGTAAATGTCGACCGGAATTTCAGGATCATAAATAGTTTTAAGCACTTTTACAATGCTCTCACCTAATGCGGAAGTATCTATAGTTTCACTCATGACTGATTCTTTTGTGTTTGATACGCAACGGCGTACAATTTAATTTGCCGGATCATGCTAACTAACCCGTTGGCACGGGTTGGGGAAAGATGCTCCTTAAGGCCAATTTCATCAATAAAGCTAAGTTCTGCATCTAAAATGTCTTGTGGTTTTTGTCCACTGAATACTCGTATAAGCAGCGCAATGATACCCTTAGTAATTATCGCATCACTATCTGCGGTAAATTTAAGATCATCATTCTCGAGCTCTGCAAAAACCCAAACTTTGCTCTGGCATCCCTTGATCAGATAATCATCTACTTTATATTCAGGCGCAATAAGCGGAAGGCTTTTCCCTAATTCAATCATGTACTCATAGCGTTGCATCCAGTCATCGAACATACTGAACTCGTCTATAATTTCTTCCTGAATTTGGGCAATACTCTTTTGACTCATAGCATTAACTAAGCATTCGTTGGGCAGTTTTAACCGCTTCTACGAAGATATCTATTTCTTGTTTGGTATTGTAAAATGCAAAGCTTGCACGCACAGTTCCTGGAACCTTGAAGTAATCCATTACTGGCTGGGCACAATGGTGACCCGTACGAACGGCAACACCAAGTTTATCGAGAATCGCACCAACATCGTAGGGATGAATTCCCTTGAGATTAAACGATAGCACCGAGGCTTTTTGTGCTGCCTGACCGATAAACTCGACCCCGCCAAGCTGTTCGAGCTTTTCAGTAGCATAGGTTAACAGCTCCGATTCGTACGCTGCAATAGCCTCAAAACCAATTGAATTCATATAATCAATTGCAGCTCCGAAGGCAATACCTCCTGCAATATTTGGCGTACCCGCCTCAAACTTATGCGGTAAGCCGGCATACGTTGTTTTCTCAAAAGAAACCTCGGCAATCATCTCTCCTCCGCCTTGGTAAGGCGGAAGTTTTTCAAGCCACGCTCGTTTTCCGTACAAAAGGCCTACCCCTGTAGGACCGCATACTTTGTGGGCAGAAAGCGTATAAAAATCTACATCTAGTGCCTGTACATCTACCTTGAAATGTGGTGCTGCCTGCGCCCCATCGATTAAAACTGCAGCTCCAACAGCATGCGCCATAGTAATTATGGTCTCAATCGGATTAATAGTACCCAGGGCATTCGATACATGATTGCAAAACACGAGACGAGTTCGCTCTGAGAGTAGCGATTTAAAAATATCTAGCTCAAGCTCTCCGCGTTCATTCATCGGAATCACCTTAAGCACTGCCCCGGTCTTTTCACAGGCCATTTGCCAAGGCACAATATTAGAATGATGCTCCATCGCCGAAACAATAAGCTCATCTCCGGGCTTCAGGAACGAAGCAAAACCATTGGCAACTAGATTGATTGAATGAGTAGTACCCGAGGTAAAAATGATTTCTTCAGGCTTTTCTGCATTCAAATGCGATTGAAGCGTATGTCTTGCCTTCTCATAAGCATCAGTGGCCTGCTGAGAAAGAGTATGAACACCTCTGTGAATATTAGCGTTGTACCTTCTGTAGTAGTCAGAAATCACATCGATTACCGCATTAGGCGTCTGTGAGGTGGCCGCATTGTCAAAATACACAAGCGGCTTTCCGTTCACCTCTCGTGAAAGAATCGGAAAATCTGCTCGTATTTTTTCAATATCAAGGCTCATAGTGTATTATAAATCAAATCCGATTTTTACTCCGAGTTTTTCAGCAATCATCTGCTTTACACGACGAGCTAACGCCGCATTTTTTACGCTTTCAAGTACATTATTAGCAAAAGCATACATCAGCAGGGCAGCTGCTTCTTTTTTCGGAATTCCGCGTGATTGCAAATAAAACAACGCCTCCTCATCGAGCTGACCAATGGTACATCCGTGAGAACAGCGCACATCGTCGGCAAAAATCTCAAGCTGAGGTTTGGTATTTACCGTAGCTGTATCGCTAATAAGCAGGTTGTTGTTTTGCTGAAATGCATTGGTCTTTTGAGCGACCTTATCTACAATGATTTTTCCGTTAAATACCCCAACCGATCGGTCATCGTAGATGCTCTTGTAGTCTTGGTGACTTTCGCAGTTTGGCTCGGCATGATGCACTAGCGTGTAATGATCAATATGTTGACGTTCGCTTCCGAGGGTTACCCCCTTAAGAATCGAATTAATGTGCTCGCCTTTTTGGTAAAAATTCAGGTTGTTTCGGATAAGCGATCCGCCCAATGAAAACGTATGAACACTTACCTCGCTTGAATCGTGCTGTTCAATGAAAGTATTGTCGATAAGACTTGCCTCTGAGGTGTCGTTTTGAAACTTGTAGTAATCTACCCGTGCATGTTTTTGTGCATAGAGTTCGGTTACCGAATTAGTAAAGGCCACCGCACCATTAAGTGACTGATGACGCTCGATAATCTGAACTTCGGCATTCTCCTCAACAACAATAAGGCTTCTGGGTTGAAGCAAAATCTGAGGAGTAGCTCCCGTTGCAAAATGAATGATTTCAATAGGCTTTACAGGCGCTTTACTTTTGGGAATAAAAATATAGGCCCCCTCGTTAGCAAAAGCTGTATTCAGGTTGGTAAGCGCATCTTTCTGATCGGCAATTTTATTAAAGTACTGATCAACAACGTGTTTGTATTTCGGCTTTTCAATGGCCGCGCTAAACAAACATACATCTACCCCTTCGTGGGTGGTTTCAGAAAGAAATGAGCTATACTGTCCATCAACAAAAACAATTTTAAACGTTTCAGTCTCGTGTAAAAAGTACTGACGGACGTTTTGATACTCAAGTGCACACTTTGAGCTCGGAAAAATGCTAAAATCTTTATTTACTAACGACTGCAATGAGGTGTACTTCCACGCTTCCAATTTTTTAGTAGGAAACCCTTGTTGCTCAAAGCGCTTTAATGCAGCCGTACGAATCTCATGTACCTCATCATTCACGTCGACCTTTTCTTCAAAGGCGATGAAAGAAGCGAGTAATTTTTCGTTCAAATCCATTAGTCTTGATTCTCTGCTTTAATCCAATCGTATCCTTTTTCTTCAAGCTCAAAAGCGAGTTCTTTGGTTCCCGACTTCACGATTTTACCATTATAAAGTACGTGTACATAGTCTGGAACGATATAGTCAAGTAAGCGCTGATAGTGAGTAATCACCACAATAGCGTTGTTTTTACTTCGAAGCTTGTTTACCCCATTTGCCACGATTCGCAGCGCATCGATATCAAGACCCGAGTCCGTCTCATCAAGGATGGCGAGCTTAGGCTCAAGCATAGCCATTTGAAAAATTTCGTTTCGTTTTTTCTCTCCTCCAGAGAACCCCTCGTTTAGAGAACGAGAAAGAAACTTGCGGTCAATTTCTAAAAGACCTGACTTCTCGCGAATTTTCGAGAGCATTTCGTTCGCAGGCATCTCTTCAAGACCTCGAGCCTTACGCGACTCATTGATTGCGGCCTTAATAAAATTAGTTACCGTAACACCCGGGATTTCTACCGGATATTGAAACGACAAAAACACACCGGCATGAGCTCGCTCTTCAGGGTCTAAATCTGCGAGATCTTCGCCGTTAAGAGAAACGGTACCCTCAGTAACCTCAAAGTCTTCACGACCTGCGATAACCGAAGCTAGGGTACTTTTTCCAGAGCCATTTGGGCCCATGATTGCATGAACCTCTCCGGGTTTAACTTCTAAGTTAATTCCTTTTAATATTTCCTTTTCTTCAACTCTAGCGTGAAGGTTTTCAATCTTTAACATGATGCACTATTTATTATCCTACTGAGCCTTCAAGGCTGATTTCTAACAATTTTTGGGCTTCAACCGCAAACTCCATCGGAAGTTTGTTGAGTACCTCTTTACTAAATCCATTTACGATAAGGGCAATAGCCTTTTCGGTATCGATTCCCCGCTGGTTACAGTAAAAAATTTGGTCTTCTCCGATCTTACTCGTAGTCGCCTCGTGTTCTACTTGTGCAGATTTATTTTTGGCCTCTATATACGGAAAAGTGTGAGCTCCACAGGCGTTACCCATAAGGAGTGAGTCACACTGAGAGAAGTTTCGAGCATTATCGGCACGAGGTCCAATTTGTACAAGCCCTCGATAGCTGTTTTGCGATTTTCCGGCCGAGATTCCCTTTGAAATAATCGTGCTCTTCGTGTTTTTTCCGATATGCACCATTTTAGTTCCGGTATCTGCCTGTTGGTAGTTATTTGTTACAGCGATAGAGTAAAACTCTCCTACCGAATTGTCTCCTTTTAAAATACAAGATGGGTACTTCCAGGTAACAGCAGAACCAGTCTCTACTTGAGTCCAAGAAATCTTAGCGTTTTTCTCGCACAAACCACGCTTGGTAACAAAGTTGTACACTCCGCCTTTACCTTCTTTATCCCCAGGGAACCAGTTTTGAACGGTAGAGTACTTGATCTCTGCATCGTCTAACGCAATAAGCTCTACAACCGCAGCATGTAATTGATTTTCATCTCTAGATGGAGCTGTACAGCCTTCTAGATAACTTACATAACTTCCTTTATCGGCAATAACCAAGGTACGTTCAAACTGCCCGGTACCTGCTTGGTTGATTCTGAAATAGGTAGAGAGCTCCATCGGACAACGCACCCCACTTGGAATATAACAGAAACTTCCGTCAGAGAATACCGCTGAATTTAGGGCCGCATAAAAGTTATCCTTCGCAGGAACCACGCTTCCCATATACTTTTTCACGAGCTCTGGGTATTCTTTTATTGCCTCAGATATCGAGCAAAAAATGATTCCTTTTTCGGCTAGTGTTTTCTTAAAAGTGGTAGCTACCGAAACCGAGTCCATTACGATATCAACCGCAACACCAGCTAATTTTTTCTGCTCGTCGAGCGATATACCTAACTTTTTAAAGGTGTCTAATAACTCCGGATCTACCTCGTCAAGACTATCGTATTTCGGCTTTTTATTCGGAGCAGAATAGTAAGATATAGCCTGAAAATCAGGCTTCACATAATGCACATTGGCCCACTCGGGCTCTTTCATTTTTTTCCACTGAGCAAAAGCCTCTAAACGCCACTGTGTCATCCACTCAGGCTCTTCTTTCTTCTTAGAAATTGCTCGAACGATGTCTTCGTTTAGTCCAATAGGAAGGGTATCCGACTCAATATCGGTGTAAAATCCGTACGCATACTCTTTGGTCTCAAGCTCTTTCTTTAATTCTTCTTCAGTATATGCCATAGCTTAATTTTTATGCGGATTTAAAGCGAAAAACTCTCGCCGCATCCGCAGGTTCTTTGGGCATTAGGATTGTTAAACACAAATCCTTTACCGTTTAGGCCACCTGAATACTCTAAAACGGTGCCTACTAGGTATAAGAAACTTCTCTTATCAACTGCGATTCTCACTTGATTATCTTCGAAAACTTGGTCGGTGTCGCCAAGGGCTTTATCAAACTTGAGTTCGTAGGTTAGACCGCTACAGCCTCCACTCTTTACGCCCACTCGAACATAATCAGTATTCGCATCGTAGCCCTCTTCGCTCATAAGCGTTCGGACCTTTTCACGAGCAGATTCTGCTACTTTGATCATAATATGGGTATTTTGTGTGCAAAGATAAGGTTTAACCGATTCCTATCATAAGAAGACCCTCGATTATACTTAGGTATGTATAAGCAAAATTGATGCGAAATCGCCCTACTTTTGTTGGCACAATTCTGTTACTATGTTAGAAGAACAAAGAAGTTCGCTTCAGTCAATTGAAGCCCTTGGTGAGTTCGGCCTTATCGATCACTTGACTAGCACCTTTTCGCATTCGCTAAAAAGCACCATAACAGGCATCGGTGATGACGCTGCAGTAATTGATTTCAACAACAAACACACGGTAGTTAGTACTGACATGCTAGTCGAAGGAATTCATTTTCATTTGGGCTACATGCCTATGAAACACTTGGGCTATAAATCGGTAGTGGTGAATGTGTCAGACATCTGTGCTATGAATGCCACACCCACTCATATAACGGTTTCAATTTCGGTGTCTAGCCGGTTTTCGGTCGAGGCGCTCGAAGAATTTTATGAGGGAGTGGCGCTAGCTTGTAAAGTGTATAAGGTCGACTTGATAGGTGGCGATACGGTTGCCTCTCAAAAAGGCATGACCATTAGCGTTACCGCATTAGGCGCAATTGAAAAAAACAAAGCTGTTTACCGAAGCGGCGCACAAGAGAATGATTTATTGGTGGTAAGTGGTGACTTAGGCTCGGCCTATCTTGGTTTTCAAGTGTTAGAGCGCGAACGACAAGTGTTTGAAGCAAACCCACAGCATAAGCCAGACCTTGATCTATACACCTATTTGGTGGAGCGTCAACTAAAGCCCGAAGCTCGTAAAGACATCATTGAACTCCTTGGGCAGCTAGAGGTGCAACCAACAGCAATGATTGACATCAGCGATGGTCTTGCCTCTGAAATAAAACATATTTGCAAAAGCTCGACGGTCGGATGCCACCTATATGAAGATAAAATTCCGATCGACCCTGTAGCCATTCGAACCTGTGAAGAATTTTCGCTTGATCCAACCACCGTTGCGCTTAGCGGAGGTGAAGACTACGAATTGTTATTCACCATTGCTCAAGAAGATTACCCTAAGATTAAGGCAAATCCAAACCTTACTGTAATTGGCCACATGACGGACAAATCCCAAGGAGCCCAGCTCATTACCCGATCTGGAGAGGCTCTTGAACTCAAAGCACAGGGCTGGTCAGCCTTCTAAAATGAAGAAAGAAATACGACTGGTAGCCCTTTCCTTCTTTTCACTCTTTTTTGGAGCAGGTAACCTCATTCTTCCGCCTTATTTAGGATTTGAAGCCACGCAATATTGGCCGCTTGTAGCCTTAGGGTTTTGCATCACGGCTATTTTAATTCCGTACTTAGGTATTCTGGCACACTCTAAAGTGCAGGGAGGACTGTTTGAACTCGCAGCGCCCGTTCTAGGAAAACTCGCCTTACCCTACACCACAATCATCTTTCTTGTCTGTGTTACCATTGCGGTACCTAGAACAGCAGCGGTAACCTATGAATTGGGAGTGTCTGAGCTCAGTACTATGCCAGCATGGCTAAGTGCAGTGATTTTCTTTGGTCTTGTTCCGCTATTTGCCCTTTTCAGGGGTCGAGTACTGCATGTAATCGGATCGTACATTACACCAATTTTAGTCGGATTAATGACGCTTCTGATTGGGCGATCACTTTTGGGAAGCGTACCAGAAAACAACACGGTTAACTCATTATCAGGTCTATTCAGCAAAGGCGTAATCGAGGGTTACCAAACCTTCGATGCTATTGCCGCTGTTGTGGTAGGTGCAGTGCTTGTAATTTCGGTTAAAAATCAGTTTGGCTACCTCAGCCGTTCCCAGCAATCAGTGGTGCTAAAAAGAGGTGGTCTATGGGCAGCTATCGCTCTTATGCTCATCTATATCGGACTCATTTATGCAGGCGCTACACTAAGCGGAACAAACAAAGAGGCAATAACACGATCTGAATTGCTTTTGGTAATGAGCGAGCAATTTTTATTTTCTTTCGGAAACCTAGTACTCGCTATTGCCGTTAGCCTTGCGTGTTTTACTACCGCTGTTGGAATCTTAACCGGCACTGCCGACTTTGTGCAAGAACAATTGGTTAAATCTCGAACCGGATACGTGATAACCATTCTTCTAGGATGCGGTTTAGGAATGGCCCTCGCCACTCTGGGGGTGGATGAAATTATTAGGGTTGCCTACCCTGTATTACTGCTTGTTTATCCGCTTACCATTGTGCTTATTTTACTGCATTTACTTCCAGAGAAGCTGAAGTCAAAAGATGTGTTTTATTCGGTCTCTTTTGTCACTTTCCTATTCTCCTTACCTGACGCGCTACTTGGATATACCGATTGGTATTTATTACGAAAGGTTACAGACTTTCTTCCTTTAGGTGCACAGCAACTAGGCTGGCTGATACCCGTTGTCCTAACTGCGACAGGGGTAATATTTATTCGTTCATTAAGGTCTCGATATGATCGGCCTCAATCGGAATAGACTGCATCAGATTAAGCGGATTACCATCGGACTGAACTACCACGTTGTCTTCTAAGCGAACCCCAAAACCTTCGGCCGGAATGTAAATCCCAGGCTCAACCGTGAATACCATTCCCAGCAGCATCGGTGTTTTAAGCTCGCCATAATCATGGGTGTTTAATCCCAAATGATGGCTCGTACCGTGCATGAAGTATCTTTTATACGCCAGCGGATCGGACATGACCGTATCCTTGTCTAAAAGTCTAAGCCCAACAAGTTCGCTGGACATAATCTTACCGACTTCTTTGTGGTATTCAGCCCAAAGTACGCCAGGTCTCAAAAGATCTGTCGCTTCATTTTTCACTCGAAGTACCGCGTTATAAACAGCCTTTTGGCGATCCGTAAAACGACCACTAACAGGAATGGTGCGGGTCATATCGCTTGAATAGTTCGCATATTCGGCAGCGACATCCATAAGCAGTAGCTCTCCTGCCTTACACTGTCTATTATTCTCGACATAATGTAAAATATTTGAGGATGCTCCTGAGGCAATAATTGGCGTATAGGCAAAACCTTTCGAACGGTTACGCACAAACTCATGAAGAAACTCGGCCTCAATCTCGTATTCCCAGACCTCGGGCTCGACAAACTTGAGCACTCTTCGAAAGCCCTTTTCCGTTATTGCGCAGGCCTGGTGTATGAGCTGAATCTCTTCCGCTTCCTTAACCCCTCGAATCGCATTTAAAATCGGAAAACTTTTCGCTACACGGTGAGCAGGATATTTATTTTTCACCCACGCAATAAAGCGATCTTCTCTCGTTTGAGTCTCGACAGCTTGCCTGTAGTGTTCATTGGTATTTAAGTAAATCGTGCTGGCCTCCGACATCAAATCGAAGAGTACCTGCTCAAATTGATGCGTCCAGTAAACAGTGCTGATTCCGGAGGTTTCAGTGGCCTCTTCTTTAGTGAGCTTATGTCCCTCCCAAACCGCAATATGGTCATTGGTTTCGCGAACAAATAAAATCTCTCGATGAGCTGGATTTAAAGCGTCCGGAAACAGCAGCAAGATGCTCTCTTCCTGATCCACTCCACTTAAATAAAATATATCGCGATGTTGTTCGAACGGCATAGTGCTGTCACCGCCAATCGGGTACACATCATTAGAATTAAAAACCGCAAGGCTACCGGGCTGCATGAGCGCGATAAACTTCTTGCGGTTCTTTTTAAAAAGTCGATTACTAATGGGCAAATACTTCATAGAAGTAAAGGTAAGCCGCAATTAGATTATCTCAAATATTATTGGGCTTGATAGAAACGAACGTAATCTACTTCCATTGTTCCTTGTGAAAAACTCGAAGGTACTTCGCCTCCTAATGTTCCACCGACAGCCACATTAAGCAATAAATAATGAGCTGCTTTGAATTCTGACTCGGTATTGGTCATCTGGATAATTAGCTGATTATCTACATAGATTTGTAAAACCGCT